>PBGS01000032.1 GCA_002720115.1 Methanobacteriota archaeon | reverse complement strand
TTTTGCTGCTGGCTTATTTCGTGACATATTTTTCACCTAAATTCTTCTAATGCTGGTTTCTCTGCGATTTCCAGAAAGACCTGCAAGGATTTTCTTCAATTGTAAATCATTTACTGGTGTTGCAATACGGCTTTCTTTCGATAACTTTGCCAAATGTGTCTTAACCTGAATTGTCAAATCAGGGTTAACAAGGTTTAGACTTGCTAGTCTAGATCTAGCCTCGGGCGTGAGAATTGTTTTCATTGCTGAATTTAGTTCAGCAAGAACTGCTTTCTGGTTTTCTTCCTTGATTTCAGCCTCAGCTTGGACAGCAGCCTGTTCCTCTAACTGGGTTTGAATTTGCGCCATGCGTTGTGCACGTAGTTGGGCCAATTCATCATCAGGAGACTGAGCCATTGTTACCACTTCATGTCACTTCCATCAGTACTTGGATAATCCAGGATATGATTCTTCAGCCTGTGGTCTTACAGAATGAGCGACTGCATCCAGCATTTTTTGACCAGCTGCTGTAATAACACGACCTGAATATAACTTCTGATCGCCATTAATAGATTGAACAGTTTTTGTTTCTTTCATTGAGACCAAACCAGCATCAGAAAGTTGTTGTAAGGCAGTTCTGATTACGTTCCGGCTACCCATTGCCGGTGTATTAGGGTTAGACCCGTTGTCTTTCTTACCGCCGTATGCTTGTGCTAGCGAGTTTACGCCAATGGGCCCTTCTCTGGCAACCTTGCGAAGTAACGCTGCGCAGCGCAACTCCCACCAGTTTGATTGTGTTGGTGGTCTTTCTCTGTGTATTCCAGTCTTGACAAAATCGGCCCACTGAGGGCGAGATATAGCATCAATTTCAGATAGTTTCTCAGCCAAAGCTGGATTTAATAATTCAGCAGGGACATCGTAAAACGTCGTCATCGTACCACCAAGCAAGATGCCGACCCAACTCCCCTATATCAAGGGAACTGTTTGCTAAGGCGATTTATAACAGGGTAGAAGAGGGGACTGCGGACACGATGTAGCAGGGTTCATGAAGGGCAGACTTCTGCGCAAGAATATGCGTAAGGCGTTGGCGCAAAACCCCAATTTATTGCGCACACTAATAGGAATGGGACTTACGCTTATTTTTCTACTTGCATACGCAGTTTACGGTGCCACAATTGATACTAAAGTATACATGTATGAGTCAGATTCTACAGAAACACAAGTGGCCCTTGATTCTCCAAACAGATACTATGACAGTGATGCAAATCGAACGTTTTGGACATGGGACGCAAACCTAAATGTTGTCAATTTGACGTGGGTCAACCTTTCTGGAGAGATGCTTAGTATTGGTTCAACTATTTCGATTTCCAATGCCGAAGGTTTGTACAGCCATCCAGACCTTGGCGATCCTGAAGCCGAAGAGTTTTCGTGTTCAGATTCCTGCCTAAAATTAGAGGAGCATACCATCAACATAACGAAGAAATTAGATGGAATTGTATCATTAACAGACCCCGATCCAGCTCTGAGGGGTAAAGGTTCGATTTTTGCAGACTCGCTGGGAGAAGCAAAAGAAGAGTCATCTAGGATTTTATCTACCGAGTTCGAATCCACATCTATACGTATCACTGTTATCGAAGATGGTAACAGAGAAGTAAGTCCAAGTATTATCTTGACCCAAGTAAACGAGGAATTAGGAGAAGTTAAGCAGTTCGAAATTGATGCTGCGACTGAGTTTGTATGGGCACTTGCAGCGGTTATAGGATGTTTCGGAATGGTACTGGTACCATCATTTACAATATATTTTGCAGCACAAGCGAAGCAGAAGAAACTGGAATTAAAACTAGAAGCTGCTCAAAACTCCTTGGAAGAAGAGTAGCGAAGGAGTCATAATCTTTGAATTATTGTGGCCAAACGAGGGCCATGCGTAAGTTGCTACCAGTAGTTATCATTGCGCTGCTTTTACCAACATATACACCAGTGGTTAGCGCCTCATCAGGACGAGCAATAAACGTAGATTTGGATGTGACTGATATATCAATGTCCTACCCGAGTCAGTCAAATCAAACGCTCTACCAAATGTTCTCTTCCAACTACCCAATACCTGGATTCGACAAACCTGAGATGCTATATGTTACAGATGGAGTTGTTAATGTCGAGATTAATATCAATATTGTGATTACAAACCTAGGGACCGCACAGTCTGGTTTTGTCGACATTGAAGTATTGGTATTACACAATGAGTACACACGATTTGAATTACTTAACACAACCGTTGGTACTACACCAATATCAGGCTCATCATCTTCCTCAGTAGATGTTTTGTGGACCCCTAGGTATTCTGGAAACCATACATTATCAATTTCAGTATCTAACACATTAGGTGATGATGACTCGACAAATAACCAACAAAATCGACACATGACGATAGCATACTATTATGATACCTGTAATGACATGAGTCAATGGACATCAACAGGTGATTGGAAAGTTAATTCGGACGTGTCTATATCACAATCAAGTGCATTTCATATTGGGAATGGACAATATTCTACTTATACTCCTTCAACAACATCAACGCTAACTAGTCCGCCGTTTAATGTTGCAGATGATGTTTCGGGCAACAAGGCTGCAATAGGTTATTCATTTTTCTACACTGGAGGTGCAGGCTCTGGTGATCAAATGAAAGGTTATGTCAAGGACCAAACTGGTAACTGGGATGAAACCTTCACAATGCAAAATGTTGTGGATAACAATTTCCAAGATGGGTTAAGTTGGAATACGTTCAGTGCAACATATAATAACAAAAATTCACCACTCATTCCATTAGATAACTCACACTTCCACACAACGACACAATTGCAGTTTACCTTTACTTCAGATTCCATTGGGAACGACATAGGATACTGGATGGATGAGTTGGTAATTATCTATGACCAAGCAGCTAAAAAGAAAGAGTACAGTGTACAAGGGAGCGGTGTAAACACATTAGGAGGGTTACCAGGTGATTGGTCGACTACAAGACTACAGATGACGAATACAGGGAATATATCCGCAAGGTACACTCCTACATTGACGGAGATGAGCGAGAACTGGTCGCATTACTTTGCATACCCAACAGGAGCAAATATTGGTTCCTCCGGTGTTGAACTACTTCCTGGTGAATCCAGAGAGTTCGATTTGAAGGTTCTAATCGATGAAAATGCATCGCAGGGAAGTATACCTGTTACAATAAACGTTACGTCAAACCAATACTCAGATATCCAATCATCAATACAATCTTCAATTAAAATTCTACCTGACAGGATGCCAGACATAATTGTTCCAGATATTGCACCCCGTTGTGGACCTGGCAGCACGTGCGACTTTCCAGTATCTGTTGAAAATATCGGCGAGGCTACCGACGTATTTACCCTCTCACTTAGTGATAAGGTAATTCCACAGGGTTGGACAATTGATTTTGCTGTCAACCAGTCTACAAATATACTTGTGAGGGTAGATTCTCCAGCCTACGTCTGGTTGACTGCATATGTAGCAACCGATGCCGAACCTGATGAAAGAGCAGAGGTTTGGTTTAGTGCGAGTAGTACAAACGATACAAGAAGAACCGACATGGAGATTATCGAAGTCGCAGCAGCGATGATAAGTGATGCCCAGATTTCTCTTGAACAGACAACAATTCAACAAGTCTTAATCGAGCCAGGGCAGTCACACGATGTGTCTTTCAGGATTTGGAATAATGCTAGTCGAATCGATATATTCCAACCTGGTATAAATTATACGGAAATCACTGGTTGGTCAGTTGAGCTACTGGAAACTCCAGAACTCGCTATAGCCGCTGGCTCTTCATCCTCATATTCAGTACGTATTACAGCACCAGCCAATGCACAAGCAGATGATGTCGGACCTGTGATTACACCAACTGCATTTTCAATTCGATCTCAGGATTTAATCACTGGCCAAGTATGGTCTGGAACTGTCGTTAGTTCTGTGTATGATGTAGCTGTTGAATTGATTGAAAGCCCGACTTTACTCTCACCCGGAATTGCTACACCAATTGATTTGAGGGTTACAAACTATGGAAATGGTCCGGTGACAGCTATGATTGATTTACCATGGTCTTCTGATACATGGGGTTGGTGGGCTTTTTCAGATGGGGTAAATGTGACTGATGGTATTGAAATGACGGTTTCTTATGACCTCGAAAATGTGAAAATGATTGAACTTTGGCTATTACTACCTCCGCTTGAATCTCCAGCAGAGTCTCATGAAATTACTATCCAAGTCAACCCATTAACTGGTCAAGATATTAACCCTGAAGACAACTCTGTATTGTTTGAGGCTATTACTGAAACTACACGACAACCTAAACTTGATGGTATTGGGGCTGAGTTGGTCGTGGAAACAAATTACACATACACATTCAATGCAACGGCATGGAACATTGGTAATGCAGCAGACTCTACGATACGGGCAAGACTAGTAATCGAGACGAACTCAAATGAACAAGTTATCATTGGTTTCTTGAGTACTTCAACAGGACTGTCAAAGAACTCAGGTGAGTGGATAAATCTAAATCTCGGTCCAACTAAATCGGTGGAGTTGACCGCTGATGTAATAATTCCAATGGATTGCAAACTGAATACTATTATTACTGCAACAATTGAATTACAGGGCGGGAGTGACGGCGAGGGGAATCCTATGACTAAATCTGTGGCATCAGCATTGATGGTCGCTGAACGAAGAGATGTTGAGATAGAGGAATTACCTAATTCACAAATGACCCTCGGTAAGGGAGAGACTCAGATTGTTTGGGTAAATCTTACATCAACTTCCACAGCAAAAGAATTTTTTGAAATATCCGCAGAATTGCCTGAAAATTGGGGTGTCATTTGTGACGGAAGCCCGGTTCACTTGTCTCCACTATCAATTGAAATCCAGGAGGGACACTTAAGCCCCCAGATGCATGACATTAGATGCGAAATAATAAGAGAAAAGGGAATTTACTCAGGCCAATTTACGATATTTGTTAATGGAACGGACTCAAGAATTAATCACAGAATCAATGGTGAAATAAGTTGGGAACGAGAAGGCATCGATGATGGTCTCTTGTCAATTTCAATAATTTCAGGTATAGGGATTGGGGTTTTAATTTTAGTAATTGGCATATTTCTCTTGAGAAATTCAGACGATGAGGAAGACGAAGAGATAATCGACGAGACGGAAATTGGACCTCCTGCAAGCGTATATTCTGAGACGCAGACGATTTCAATTTCTGGCCCTCCAGCAACTCAGGCATCTCTACCTAGTCCAATGGAAGAATACAACAGGCAATTAGAAGAATACAATCGCAAAATGGCAGAATATCAGGCTTGGCAAGATGCGCAAGGTTCACAGGTAGTTCTAAACTCGCAAGACTATGAGTGATGTTCCTGGCGTATGGTACATCCTGCTCTCTTTAGTTTCAATTTTTGGAGTTGCAACATGGATTCTCGATAAATTTAGTGCTAAACATAATCTGAAGCGTATTGTCGGAATTTGTGGAGTTATCTCAATGATATCATTACTGTATGTGACGTTTACAACCGAGGGGTTATGATGATTGAAGGGGATTGGAGTGAATTTGTTCCAGTTAGGTTACCTGTGGAATGGGAATTCAAAGGTGAGCCAGGGATTCATCCCGAAATTGAAGGAGTTACTGGTAGAGAAGTTGTATTGTTAATTAAGAAGCGATTCACCAAGTTCGAGAAATTTTTAGCAAAGATATTGCGAGCTCCTAAAATTGTTAGAAGAACAATGCACCCTACACAATCAATGTTGTGGGAACTGATAGACGGAACAAGAAATTTCTCTGAGATATGCGTCATAATGAAATCTCTATATCATGAAGAAGTTGCGCCCGTTGACGAAAGGATCAAAGCGTACTTAGAGGTGTTTGTAAGATTGAATGTTGCTACTGTGCTTAGGCCTAAGGAAGAAGAGTGAGTATCTTTTCAGGAGGGCGACAAATCACAGCTTCTCTGCCAACAACCAGGACTGGTCGCTGTAATACATTGGGGTTATTGCTCAGTACAATTTTTACCTGTGCAAAATCACTTGAATCGATGTTTTGATTATTTTCTAAATCATTAGTCCTAATGATTCCATTTAATCCCGACAAGATGTCTAAATCATCTGGATGTATGCCATTTTCCAAATATCTGTAATCCTCAAAGTCAACCGCCTTATCTATCAAAATCTTATGTGCTGATCTTGACTTTGAGCATTTAGGATTATGATATAGTCGTATTAAAATTGCAATCCCCCCTGTTACAAAGGCGACCAAACTAATCTTAGCCCTATTGCGTCGCTAGTCTTATCGATTTTAGTCATCCGTTTTGAGGAAGATGTTGTAGATTCAGACTCCATTAGCCAAGAACCACCTTTGGTTATTCTATAATCTCCGTCGCCTGTATCTGTCCATTCAGCAACGTTTCCATGACAATCATACAGTCCCCAATCATTGTTCTTTTTTTGACCCACTTCTCTTGTCGTTGCTCCTGAGTTTCCAGCATGCCATGCCACTTCATCTAAATCAGCATCTCTGTCAGAATGATACCACCGAGTGGTGGTTCCGGCGCGACATGCAAACTCCCATTCTGTAGCAGTAGGTAGCCTCCATACGCCAGAGAGACCCAGTCTTTGATCTGTTTCTAAATCATTCAATTTCGAGATGAATGTTTGACAATCCAACCAAGAAACTGATTCAACTGGGCGGAGCCCTGCCGACCAACCGTCACTGAACTTTGAAGGATTTGCACCCATTATAGACGACCATTCAACTTGTGTGACTGGTCTCACACCCATGAAAAATGGTTCCTCCACAACCAATTCCCTGTTTACACCCGGTTCAATGAGCACAAAACTTCCTCCATATTCGTTATTGAATGCAGGTCTCACGACTCACCCGAATTACTGGTTCTGTATCAAACCAGCGGGAACGCATACGGACAATGCTTATGCCCTATGGGATAGGCACGCGAACGGAGACAACTATGTCAGAGCGAGATTCAACCATTCCAGTCGATGCTGCATCTGAAATTACCGATGCTATGATGTCGTCGCTTGCTGATGTAGTCAAGAACGTTATTTCCGATGCCGAAACTACTCCAATAATCGAAACAGAAAACGAAAATAGAGAACCTTCAGAAAAATCTAATCTAAGTTCTAATTCTTCTGCAGAACCTGTTTCGGATGGAAGTGTTGATGACCTTGTTTCAGAAGGGGAAGCCGCACACAGATCCGGCGACCATAAAGCTGCATTACAGGCTTTCAACAAGGCTATTGCATTAGACCCTTCTAACTCAATGGCATGGTTCAATCGTGGTGTTTTACTAGAAGCTGAGCAGGATTCAAGAGGTGCCAAACAAGCATTCGTTATTTGTCTCGATTTGGACCCAAACCATGGGCCTGCACTAGCAAATTTAGCAGTTTTATTAGACAGATTGGGTGATGTTGACGGGGCTTTAGAAATTGCAAATCGAGCACTACAGTACTTCCCTGGCCACCCCCATTTAGTGAAGATTATGGAGCAGAATAAAGCAGCAGGTGGTATTATCCACTCTAAGCCTACAATNATGCCACATACCCAAGAAAAATTGGTCGACCAAACANTCACACATGCCGTNGATGCAACTNCGAGTNATACTGNAGGTAACGAGATATCNGTAATNGACACNAATCTTCAAGAAGAGGATANNAAAATCAACAATCACGAAGAANCAACAGGTGAAGANGAATTAATTGAAGAGACNGTTGAAGAAGAATTAANTCTTGATGAAATTTGTGAAGAGGCGACATCTGTTCTAACAAAAGGAGACGCAAAGGGTGCGTTAGAACTACTGAAAGAGCACCTTCATGGAGAGGCTGCACAACATTTNGATTCGTGGCGAATCGCAGCAGGAGCNATGGCTGCTCTNGGTTTAGACGACCATGCTATNTCTGCGTATACGCATGCAATTGGACTTAATTCAAATAACTCAAAATGCCATTTCAACTTNGGTGCACTGCACGAAAGAAAAGGGAATGTCGACGCAGCAATGAAGTGTTTTGTAAATGCTTTAGAAATCGATTCCCAATACGTCAAAGCAGCCCGACGTTTAGCTAACACTGCTGAGATTAATAGTGACATTTCGAACCTTCTAAAAGCAAGGAGANTTCTTGTCAAGGAACCAGAAGGTAAGGAAAATCTGGCATCATTGCTATTNCAATTAGCAGAAGGTGAGTCGAANTTTTTAGACAATACNGGAGGACTGCCACCAACAATTCCTGAGGGNCCTNCCCTAGCAGCAGAGGCTATTGAATTATGTGAAGAAAATACAGAAATGATGGGAAGGGCACTCTCTGCTGCAGGGAAGCACACTGATGCAGTTAAAACTTGGAAGGCTATGATTCAAGAGGATAAAAACAATCCAGATCTTTGGGTTGGTTTAGCAAGAGCATTGGAAGCGGCTGGAGATGTGGATACCGCCCAAAGGTGCCATCAAAAAGCGCGCAATCTAGCCAATCCACAAAATAATGAACTCAGCCAACAACAGGCTGTTGTTGACAATAATCAAGAGAACTTGTATACCCAAACTGAATATGAAAGCTCTGAGAAGAACGTGCCGCAACCAGTGCCAACACCATTACCACCGAACACTGTAAATCAGCCAGTACCAACACCGTCGCCCCCNCCAATTGAGACAGGTGATGAGATGCCGTTGCTTGTTCCTCAACCAGTACCAACTCCCAGTCCCCCTCCAATTTCAACTAATATGAGTCAAGGAGCGCTTCCGGAACTTANTGAAAGACCAGAACCCGTCCCGCCCGCCTCGAAACCAAAACCAGAGGTGGATTTAGCAGCGGCCGCACTCGANGCAACATCGCGACTCGGGGACGCTTTGGGTATTGAATCAAATTCGAACTCAATTGCTAATCAAGATATCGAGTGGTATAACAAAGGGGTTGGACTAATTGAGGATAAAAAGTATAGAGAAGCCTTATCNTGCTTCGATAGGGCATTACCTTCCTTTGCAGACAATGACGAGATGATTATCCGAATTTTGAACGGCAGAGGAAACGCCCTATACTATCTTGAGGATTACCCTAAATGCGTTGAATCATATCACAAAGCAATGGTGATTAATCCCAAAGGTGTACAAGGAAAGACACTGTACAATATGGGCACAGCATACGCAGAAATGCAACGGTTCAGTGATGCTATCAAGTGCTTTGAACAGGCAATACCAAGGGGACTTGATAAAAATCAACAGAAACTAGCAAAGGAACAAATTCGTCGTTGCAATATTCTGCACAAAGAACAACAGAGAAAAATGAGTTGAGTTGATGAGTACAGAAACTGCTAATGCGATTGTAGCAAGGCTCATCGAAGGTGGGTTAGACGAAAAATTCGCACGTATTTTGTTAGCTCTAGTTGGCCAACCTCCGCTCAAGGCTAGTGAAATTGGCAAACTAGTTTCTATCTCAAGAATGGATGCCTATAACAGCCTAAAAAAACTCAATCAAATGGGTTTAGTCCTTGCGACNCTGGATAAGCCAATGCGTTTTACAGGCTTGCCTGTCGCCGATGTGTTCAAGCAATTAATCAAAAAAGAAGAAGCNAATGTAAGGAGATTGAGACAGCACCTAGAAGAAATTAGTGATGACTCTATAATCATAAATTCGAATTTGTACAGCCGGCCAAATGAAGCTTTATTCTCTGTAATTAAAGATAGACACAGTATCTACGGAACTATAGAGAACTTAGTCCAAGAATCCGAGGAAAGAGTTTGGATGATGCTCTCTAAATGGGGCATTTTACACCTGATGCGGTCCGGTATTATGAGCTCGATTTTGGATTCCTTGGATAGGGGTGTCGAATTTAGAATCCTCGCCGACGTGGATTCCAAGACTATACGGTTTTTNGATAAATTGGATAAAAGAATTGAAATCAGACACCTTAGAAATCAGGCACAAATNGGAGTNTATGTTGACGAAGAAGTTGGTATACAAATAGTGAATTCTGAATCTAATCCTACGGGGCGAGGTAAAGAAGATACGGCTTTGATGATAGAATCGAAAGATTACATGCTAGCACAAATCGAATTGCTGAAGGTGCAATGGAATGAGGGTGTTGATTTTAATTCGACCAAAGCTAGGATAGTTGATGGNATGATTACGGAGCCTCTAAAATTGAATATTGGTGAAGGATCGTTTTACGAAAGGTTGCAGCGCATCATCGGAAATGACTCCGGAGCAGGCTTCACGAACTCTGTATTGCGGCGACCTGGTGAACCACTAACTTTGGGAATATCTGCTGCTTCCTTGCGAGAACTTGGAGTAGATATGAGTGACATATTACGGTCCGTAGGTCAAAGAATCGGACAGGAATTAGCGTTAGAGTATAGAAACGAAGATAATGATGAGAAATTTTGGTACAGCCTTGCTCATAAATGGGAAAAATTGGGAATGGGAAAACTGGAAATAGATGCTATACCACCAAAAGTCGCAACTGTCTACGGGTCAAAGTCATCTGAAAGAGACCCACGATTGGGGTCTGTTTTGTGTCACATGGATGAGGGAGTGCTTGANGGAATCTTGAATGAGCGGTATGGATTTCAAGCAATTGCCTCGGAGCAATTATGCACAGCAAGAGGGCAGGACCATTGCCTGTTTGAAATAACCATTAACAATACAAACCAACACACAGATTGATATGAGTCTCCCTCCNCGGTCGNAGCATGGACTGTAATACATGTGACACCGCTCCTGCTGTGGTTTTGAACAAACCAGAAATAGTTCAAGTCTCGCTTACAATCACATCTAAGGCCAAAGAAATGTTGAACTCNGCNTTTGATGGTGATGATTCTCATGCCCTGTTGGTTGGTGTTTTATCTGGTGGTTGCTCTGGTTACATGTACGATTTACAAATCGTTGAATCGACAGATCAAGACTGTCAAGAGTTAGTCATCGAAGGATTTAGAGTGTTAGTGCCCAATGCATCATCACATCTGCTAGACGGTATCGAAATCGATTATGTTGACCGCCTAATGGGTGGTGGATTCAAAATAAACAATCCAAACGCATCAAGCTCCTGTGGATGTGGAGAATCATTCGCATGAGCGTGGGCTAATGGGAATAATCAAACTAGACTCTTACGTCCTAATAATTAGAGGACGAGACAGATTCTCGTTCATAAATGGTTTGTCAACTAATAAAGTGACGGGCGATTGCTCCACTGTTTTTACGAACACAAAGGCCAAAATTATCGATCATGTNGACGTAATCGACATGGGGGAATTTGTTGCATTGGTTGGTTATGGTCCATTCAAAGATAATCTATTGAGCCATATANCNAACCGCATACTTGGTCAAGATGTATCCATTGGAGATGCGACAATAAATAATACAGTTTACCTTTCAACCGAAGATATTGAAATCANNGANNCNANCACNAAAAGAAAAACATGGCGTGGTTGGATAATCGTTGCTCCTACAACAGAGACCATTGAGGAAAATATGACAAGACAAGANTTNGATAATTATCGGGTTGAAAACATGATACCCCACCAATCTCACGAAATAACGGAGAAGTTCCATCCACTTGCATGTGGACTTGGACATTTAGTACATGAAGCCAAAGGATGTTACATTGGCCAAGAAGTGTTGGTTCGAATGCGTAGTCGAGGAAGAGAGGGAAAAGAGCTCGTAAGAATAAAAAATCCTGTAGACGATGCAACAACAATAGGTAAAACACATTCACTAAAAATTGTCAGAAGGCAAAAAACAATCAACGACTCTAAGATGATTTAATCTCTCTTACCGTCGTTTAATATCGTTTTTTCTAAAAAAGGTCCGCAAGTCTCCCGCTGAAAAAATTATACCCCAAATCTTGCTATTCACAGTATTGACGAGTTATCAAAAGCGTTTTTTCAAACTGAGTGCCATTGATTATGATAACCATTCCCCCATAATCATGAGCCAAATTACTACCGTTGCATGAACCAATGTAACAACGCAGGACATACTGGCTGCAAACCCATTAGGGCTTCTAGTCAGCAGCACTGGTAAAGTTTACAATTAGCTCAATCGCAGCAAGTCTTTGCAAGCGCATCCTGTGCACAGAAACAAGTCTTAGCAGGAACAATATCGGCTCTTGAACTTCTTTCAACGAATAATGCACTAACCTTCTCGAGTTCTCCAGATGTATCTCCTCTTGCTTCGAGACACAATTTGAGACCTAGAAGTCCCCACATATTGTCTTTCCACAATTTGATGTCTGCTCTGTAGACTTCTTCAGCCTCCTCTACGTGTCCTTGCTCTAGTAGTAATGCGCCAAGAATGTGTCTTACAGGCTGCATCTGCCCCCAAGGTTCGTTGTACGCAAGATTAAGCGATAGATCCACGCCTCTGCGCAGTTCATCAAACGCTGCAGTGAAATTGTAAGATTCACCGTTGGCTTTTGCTATGAATTGTCTCCTGTATTCGATTTCAGCCTCAAGAATTGAAGCGTTTACATTCAGAATCGAAGGCCCTTCTGCGGGATCTTGGTACATGAAATTGTTATGCATAACCCTCCCAGCCAGTGCGGGATTCTCCAATGCTTGTTTGAATAAAACTTGCTCTGCTTCGGCCTCTGGAACCATTCCCTTCGATGCATATGCCACACCTCTTGCGTAGTGCTGTGTGGCGATAGTCGCAGGGAAAACATCTTTGTCAGAATACATTGGTTCTGCCAAGATCTCATCCCACTTGCCGAATCTGATCATTACATGCCATGGCATAGTTACATAAGATTCTAGGAATATTGCCCCCATCGGAATAATTCCAGCAAGCATGAACTGCACACCTGAATTTTCATCACCGGCAGGTAGTGTTTCTACAGCCTTTCTTGCATACTTCAATGCGGTTTCATATTGTCCGTCAAACATAGCACACCAAACAACGAAATGATGGTTGTGCATACGATAGAACTTGTAGAATTGTGATTCATTACCGGTTAACTCCACGTACCTGTCGTCTGCTTCCACCGCCGCAATATTACAATCTATTGCCTCTTTCCACTGGCCTACCCATGCATCGATGTGAGATGGCATGTGGACCAAGTGACCTAAGCCTGGCATTCTTGTGCGCAATACGTCGGCAGCGGGTAACGCTCTTTCCGGGAATGGTGATAACTCAAGCGCGTGACAATACAAATGGCACAGTGCTGGATGAACTTTCGCCTCCTCGTTATCCTCAAACGCCTCTTCCATTATTTTCACTAGTAACAGTGTGTTGTCATCTGCTGGAGTTATTTCGCCTGTGGAGGTGTTCTTGTCCCACAATTGCCAAGCTTTTAGATTCATCAAGGCCTCTACATATATTGCAGTGACATCGAGATTACCGGCATATTTCTCATACAAGGGTGCCATTGCTTCAGCAAATGCAACGTTTAATTCAGGACTGTTACCCATGTTGAGGACAGAGGGGTCAGCGGCATCCCGTGCTTCTGCAGAATGTCGCTTCGATAAAGCGACAATCAAGTCCTTCTCAAGTTCAGAGCAGTGATCCATGACAGACAATGCTTGCTGGATTGCGTCGTGCCCAGATCCTAGTCCAGGCGCCCAGTTGTAGTTAGATGAAACACAATATGCAATTCCCCACCATGCCATTGCACAATTTGGGTCCATTTCAGTGCACTTGCTAAAACAAGCAATTGCTTGTTCATGGTTGTAATTAAGCATATGTCCAAATGCTTCGACAAATACTTTTCTAACTTCGTCGTTTTCACAAGTTATGTCATCTACGAAAGAGTAGTTCGACGGTTCTCCATAGTCATAATCAGAGGGTGCTAAATGCATGTAATTTGCGTAGATTTTATCAGATATAAAATCATGTATTGAAATATTCTGTATTGAGAATATATACAGGATTTGGAGATTTCCACATTTCAATATCCAAGTATATCCTTCAGCTGTCCTTTATAGAAATGTGCCGACCCTTGTAATGACTCAAGTTCAGATTCTGTTAATTCAAGTTCAAATATAGTTTCCACACCATTTGCCCCAATTATACAGGGAACTCCGATGTATACATCATCTAATCCATATTGTCCTGTTAGATAACAAGACGCTGGAATTACTCGACGTCTGTCATTCAGTACAGACTCTGCCATTATCGCCGCTGCTGATCCTGGAGCATAAAAAGCAGAACCTCGCTCCAACAATTTCACTATCTCACCACCACCACCTGCGGTTCTCTCACTAATTGCATCAATTCTGTCTTGTGAAATTAGTTGGGTAATGGGAATTCCTCCGACTGTAGTGTACCTAGGAAGAGGAACCATTGTGTCTCCGTGACCACCCAAAACCATTGGTGAGATGTCCTCTTCTGCACAATTTAGTTCGAGTGCTATGAAGTGAGCCATTCTAGCACTGTCAAGAACACCAGCTTGCCCGATTACCCTAGACTTTGGGAATCCAGTTACTCTTTGCATGTGGTAAGTCATTAGGTCAAGTGGATTTGTAACTACGATTATTGTTGATTCAGGAGCATGTTGCTTTATGCCATTACCAACTTGTGAGATAATTTCTGCGTTTTTACCAATCAAATCCTCACGTGTCATTCCGGGTTTTCTGGGAAAACCGCTTGTGACAACAACAACCTCACTTCCTGAAATATCTTCATAACTCGCTGTTCCTGTTATGGTGCCATCATAATTTAGGACGTTACTATTCTGGCTCATATCCAATGCTTTACCTTTTGCAAATCCTTCGAAAATATCCAACAAAACAATGTCTGCAATTTTCATTTGTGCCAACACAAATGCACAAGTTGCACCGACATTTCCGGCCCCAATAACAGCGATTTTTCTTCTTCCTGATGGCATAACTAATACCCCGCCGAATATACCGAGGAAAAACACCTCCATAAGGATAGGCGGTCGATTTGGGGAATGTGAATTTTTAAAATCCGACCGAGTCGTTCAAGAACCGTATTCAGGTGGCAACAAACATCGCGTGCGATGCGCCGAAGAACCGGGGTAATAATATGAGGATTGGAGTACCAATGGAACCAGATGGCGAGACTAGAGTGTCTATTGTTCCTGGAAGCATAAAAAAATTACAAAAATTTGGTTTTGAATTGGTAGTCGAGAAAGGTGCGGGACAAGATGCGAATTATTCCGATTCAGAATATACGGAATCTGGTGCAACCATCGGAAACCGTTCTGACGTCATGTCTTGTGAGATAATCATCTCCATAAGAATGCCGAATACAGACGAACTTTCTTCAGGCCAAATTCTTGCATGTGTCGCGGATCCATTCAGGCACCCGGAGAAAGTAAAAGCATGCATCGATGGTGGTGTGACTTTGATGAGCATGGATATGATACCAAGACGACTTTCTAGAGCGCAATCTATGGACGTGAACTCAAGTCAGGACAATTTAGCAGGCTACAAGGCAGTCTTACTGGGAGCTGCACACGTTCCGAGAGGTATTCCGATGATGACCACATCAGCGGGAACTGTCAGACCGGCTAAAGTCGTGATAATGGGTTCAGGCGTCGCTGGTCTGCAAGCAATAGCTACTGCAAAGCGAATCGGTGCCGTCGTTTATGCATCAGATGTCAGAAAATCCGCAGCTGAACAAATCGAGTCTGTTGGTGGCAGATTCATTGAGGTAGACGGAATGGACGACTTTGAGGATGAAGCAGGTTATGCTAAGCCACTGACCCCTGAATTCATTCAGAAGGTAAACGATACGGTATGTGAGGTAGCGAGTGATGCAGATATCATCGTAACTACCGCAAGAATATTTGGNCGCCCAGCNCCAATAACAGTACCAGAATCTGCGGTTAGNAATTTCAAATCNGGAGCAGTTGTTGTCGATATGAATGCAGACGTAGGCGGCAATTGCGAACTGACNAAGGCTGGNGAGATTCANACCACTNCAAANGGAGTGATAATTGTGGGAACNTCAAANCTCCCNGGAACTCTTGCGAANACNGCCTCAATGCTATATTCTAACAATTTNACCACCTTCATAACAAGTCTTGTAGACANAGAAGANGGATTCAAAATTTCAGAAGATGATGATATTCTAGTCGGAGCGCCGGAAGGAAACGATTTCCACGTACCAGGAATGGGTGGCGTTCTGATTTGTAAGGATGGAGAAATGCATCCAAAGCAAACCAGACTAGGAGGTGTTCTCTGATGACTCCAGAAGAATTAATTGGATCAATTACGCTGTTTGTTTTATCGATTTTCCTAGGTGTTGAATTGATTACTAAGGTGCCAGCAATGCTTCATACTCCGCTGATGAGCGGAGCAAATGCCATTTCAGGTATTAGCGTAGTAGGAGCACTACTAGGAGCAAATGTTGCTTACAAAGGTGGAGACACTTTAACATCAGGAATTCTTGCCTTNATTGCNNTAGTTCTGGCAATGATCAACGTAGTTGGTGGATTCGCAGTAACAAATAGAATGTTGAATATGATTGCTGGAAAGAAGAGAGGTGCTTGAAATGGAAGAATGGGTGCCAATTGGATATTTGATATCTGCAATTTTCTTTATTTTTGGTTTGAAAAAATTAGGTCATCCTCGAACTGCTCCCAGAGGAAACCAATACGGTATGCTGGGTATGGCAACCGCAGTTATTACAACAATTATTCACATGAACTTCCTACCAAATGGAATAGTAGGATGGACATTGATCGGTTCCGGGATACTGATTGGGTCACTAATTGGCTACATCATGGCAGTAAAAGTGGAAATGACCGGGATGCCAGAGATGGTTGCAATATTCAATGGATTTGGTGGAGCAGCATCCGCTTTNGTCGCANTATCAGAATCTTGGAAATANATCGAGGATGATACACTANTACTCCCAACAGGTCTGGAACTCGAAGTCATGGTTGTAGCAGCCGGACTCTCAGCATTGGTTGGTTGGATGACTCTAACAGGGTCCCTGCTGGCAATGTACAAACTGAAGGGTGGAGTCGAAATTTTCGGCAAGTGGATAAAAACACCAACATGGGGCCCTGCATGGTTGAACCCTGTTAAGGCTTTACTGTTTGTTTCAGTTTTGTACCTAATTTACATGTCAACTGAAGAACCAACAAACACCGACTACATTTGGGCAATAATAGGGATCTCTTGTGTCCTTGGTATAATCCTAGTTCTACCAATCGGTGGCGCAGATATGCCTGTAGTAGTGAGCCTTCTGAATTCACTATCCGGTATCGCAGCAGCATTTACTGGGTTCATCATTAACAACAGCGTACTTATTGTGGCAGGTAGCCTTGTAGGGGCATCAGGACTAATTCTAACATTCATAATGTGTAAGGCGATGAATCGTCAATTAATCGATGTCCTATTCAAGTCATTTGGCGGCAGTGAAAAGCAAGAATTGACTAGAACTAAAGTTGGCAGTGACGCTGATGAAGTTGCAATGATGGCTGACGGTGCTCAGAAGATAATCATCGTCCCAGGGTATGGAATGGCGGTTAGTCAATGTCAACACCAAGTNAAAGAATTTGCTGACTTAATGCAAGACAAATTCGATACCGAAGTTAAGTATGCCATACATCCTGTTGCAGGAAGAATGCCTGGTCACATGAACGTACTGCTTGCTGAAGCTAACGTTCCTTATGAACAATTGATTGAAATGGATGACATCAATCCAGAGTTCCCAGAGTGTGACATGGCAATCGTAATCGGTGCTAATGATACATGCAACCCAGCAGCAAGAACCGGTGAAGGTCCACTAGCAGGAATGCCGATTATTGATGCAGACCAAGCAAGAACTGTTGTAATAATCAAGAGAAGCCTCAGCGTAGGATATGCTGGTGTGGATAATGATTTATTCTACGAAGACAAGACTATNATGNTATTTGGCGATGGAAAAGCGATGATGACAGATTTGAATAACGCAATCAAAGAATTGTGAATTATAACATTCCGCCCCGTAGGGGCGGCAGAATGTGGTAATGTTCAATAGGGAATCACGGGTGGNNCAANNCGATGTCACGGAGGTTTACCTTCCTGCTCGTTGCTGGCCTCGCTGTAATGCTGGCAGCACCAGCATTTGGAAACTCTCAAGGCCCACCATGGACAAGAGACGGGAGTGANGCACTACTAGTCGAAGAGGGATGTACCTGCCATGGAGCAGGTGGATCTCCATCCAGTGAAATTATTTTATCGATATCTGGTGTACCAAGAGTCTACGAACTCGGTTCCGAATACAACCTGACCGTGAGCCTGGCACATCAGGCATACAATGCTGGAGGCTACATGATTTGGGATTATGGAGACGGAAACTTCACCCCAGGTGAAGGTTCCAAATATGTCAAAGACTCTGGTGGAGGATTATCACATGACAATGTTGGTAACGATTGGTCAATGGTTTGGACTGCACCAATGAGTGATGTCGGAGACATACATTTCTCNCTTGCAGGCAACATTGTAGATGGCAGCGGAGCACCAGATGCGGGTGATCATTGGACCATTCTCACATTTACTGTTTCTGCTCCAGATACTGCAACTCCTGATGTAGACCCTGATTTGCGAACAATTAGTGTAGGAGACTATGANTCATTATTCGGCAAAAAATCACCGGAAGAAATTGAAGCTGAAAAGCAAGCNGAAATTGCCAGTGGTTATCTGGAGCAAGGAAATTTGTATTTCTGGACTACTCTATCAATAATCATAGTTGCTGCTGTAATCCAGGGTGAGTTTTACGAAAGAAGATTTGGTGGTGGCCCGCCTCATCTTGACATGACTCTAGCAGTACCGCAAGCAATCAGACGAGGTGCTCTTACGCTGGGATTAGCAATATTTTTCGGATGGGCTGTCGACTCTGCACTNCCNTGGGGATACACACTGGTTATCGGCATGTGTCTATTGTGGGGTATCTTCGGAGTCTATCGTACTGTAGTGCAAGCACGGGCTGACCCAGAAGATATGGATTTGGTTTGATAATATGAATGATTTGCACCTGTCGGGAGATGGCAGGCAACCAGTTCAAAACCATCTCGAAGAGTTATCCTCTAAAGTCACNTCAGTGGTTATTTTAACTGTCATACTAACAGGTATTTGGTCTGNTTCAATAGATGAAATACTTCGCTATGTCTTNCGGGGTTTAGATCCTTGTAACAATCCATGTGTGAACATTTTTTCTCCCGATGAATGGGCTGGAACTCGATGGCTGAGTGCAGGCTTACTGGGCCTGTTAACTGCGTTTCCATTTGCTATGGTTCAAGCATACACATTCGCTAAGCCTGGTTTGCTACCGAGCGAAAGACGGGGCTTGGTAGCATGGATGGTTATGATTTGGGTTTTATCATTCTGTTCGATCATTGTTACGGTTACTCAACTATTACCTTGGTTGTATGCGCACGGTCACTCTTTCAATACAGACTCCGGACTAGTAGGAAGATATGATGCAGCAGAGATGTTACGAATTGCNATATCCATTGCTTGGGCAATGATTCTCATCCTATCTGCAATGAGTGTTGTTGCNGTTGCAGGTGTTTCTAAATTGATGTGGAGNGGTAATTCAAATTGGTGGAGNCTTAGAATCCATGGTATGATGCTGATGCTTCTTTGGTTAGTAATCCCGACCAACCTACCAGGCTTACTTTTTACTCTAACTATAACCGCTTCNGGANTGGTTGAATTAATCGGTTGGAAATCNTTCCGTGCCCCTATACCTNNNGGTNATGGCATGAAAGAAATATTAGATTATGAAGGACGCAAAAACCGCATCCTATACGTCGATTGCTCATGCTGTGGCACGTCTCCATCAATACAGCCGTTNCNTGGNATGGGTTTGGTAAAATACNATTCTGTATGCCGNAACAGCAGTGAGCAGGACNANTTGTTAGACGCTGTAAAACGGTTCAATGCCACAAAAATTGTATTTTCAGGATGCACTTCGGATTCATTCCCTGTTGACTTTATAGATTCGCTACGCTTTCTTGGTTGCCAATACGACACGTTAAATCTATCTTACTTAATCAACGTAAGAACTGATGGCAACCTAGTCGATTGTAATCTAGCAATGGCATGGTTACGAAGTCCATGGAGCGAATTAAGTGCAATTACGAGATGTNTAGACATTCTTTCTTCATGCGAGGTTAAGACACTTAATGTTGGAGAAGAAATTCCGTT
Organism: Methanobacteriota archaeon; assembly: GCA_002720115.1. Classification (GTDB taxonomy): domain Archaea; phylum Thermoplasmatota; class Poseidoniia; order Poseidoniales; family Poseidoniaceae; genus MGIIa-K1. The sequence goes on along the minus strand of PBGS01000032.1, from coordinate 6,259 downwards.
TGGCATTAACTTACTACCGGGCGAGGCTTTGTTAACAATGCCAACTGAATCGCTTTTAAGAGAAATAGAAAATATTGGTATCAAAGTGAAGTATCTCTGAGATTGATTCAAAGCGAATAACGATTACAAANGNCCAATGCGACCCACTATTGGTTGGCCTNTGGCAATTATATTGTCACTGATAAGTGTCGTATCATTCGTTAATGGGGAGGCTTTGAATGAGTGGGTCAGAGACCATGCAATCGAGAAAAATCCCGAAACAGGTGGAGATTTAGTTGGTATAACTAATAATGAAAAGTGGCTAGTTGTATTGATTGACTTCCCAGACCAAAACGAAAATTCTGATTGTGACCAAGATAGGGCTTCTAATCTAATCGATTTGTCTGCAAAAAAACACATAAATCAGGGATTTGGACCTGAGACTGAACTAGAGATTGATTATCACACCCGCATTGTTACTACCGACTACCAAATGAGTGATTATGGTCATGATGTTAATGGAGAGAATGATGTAGGNAAGAATGGAGTAAATCCCCACACACTTGCACAAGAGGTTGTTTTGGAGATCAAAGACGAAATTACAGATTGGNGTAAGTATGATTTGAATGATGACGGATGGGTCGATAGATTTTTGATTTTACATTGCACCCAACCTCAAGAAGATGGTGGGGGAGCAAATTCTAGAATCTGGTCGCATTTCTCTTCAATAGAGGAAACTGTCGACTTACCAGGAGATAAGAAAATTTCACATTACACAATAGCAAGCCAATATTCGTCGAATAATTTTGGAACCATAATGCATGAAATGTATCACCAATTAGGAGCCGCTGATCTCTACGCAGNTCATGACAGCACTGTCAATCAAAACTGGAAAGGTATCGGGCAATGGGACATAATGGCAAGTGGAAATTGGAACGGCGANGGAACNTGGCCTGCGTTACCAACNAGTCCAAGTATCGAACTNATCGGNGGACATCGTCATGTTGATGTCGAGTTGNATTGGATACAAGGGNCTGATTGNACTGGACCAGAATACACATTCCAAGGATTTGCCGAAGGTGGTAATTCNCTAAAGATTCCTATTGGAATTGATGAATNCATTTGGATTGAATACCGAAGTCCANTTGGTTTTGACAATCATTTACCAGGCAACGGGATTCTTGTTTTGCAACAAGATTTACGAGCCGGCGAAATTGAAGACAACCTAGTTAATTCACACCCTGAAAGAGCTTGGCTAAAGGTGGTTGAAGCAGATGGCGAACAGAATATGGTAGCCGGAAATAACGATGGTGAGGCAAGTGACCTATTTTTGGATGGAGGGAAATTTGGTAACGATGGAGTTACAATACGTAACCGTGATGGTGTTCTTGTGGACTGGTCCGCCGTTGTTTCCTATCAAAATGGAACGCCAACAGTCGAGTTCTCATCTATTGATTGTGGACATGCAACTCAGATTGACCTTCCTGACTTCGGTTCGATTCTCACACCCTCTGATAGCATTCCAATCGTAGCAGATTGTGAAGGTATTAATTTTGATCTGACAAGCAGCGATGGTAGAAACATATTAGTTGAGAATGGAGAAATCAAGTTCAACACACCGGGGCTGAAAGGAGTTGTCGGCGTAATTTCTGGTAATATATCATGCGATACAGGTGCTGATTTTGACATAAGACATGAGTTTGAGATTCTCGGTAATATCCCTATTGAGGTTAGTTTCGAAGGAATAATTTCCCCTACTGAGTCATCTGTTATTCGTGTACCAATCGAGGTTATTGGTGATGATTCTCAGATGTGGCTAGTCGGTATCGACGGTCCATTGTCTAGAGTTGCCACAACTAACACAAGTCAAAACCTTCAATCTGGGTCTGTTGTGGTCCTAGACATATCGCCATCGGGCTTGTTGCAGGAGGATATGATTGTTAGAGGCGAATTGATTTTAGCATCAGACTCTGGCCACAATTACCACATTGAAATTAAGTTAACAGCTGAATCTGAAAATAAATCTACATTTAGTGAATGGACTAGCCCGGGTAAATTGATACCTATTGCAATTGCTTTGGCAGCAATTTGGGTAATGCTTGGTATTAAATCACCTTCCAGGAAGATGTCGACTGACCCTGAGGAAATTCCATCCATTCCTGTTTACGGCGACGACCCANCCTTTGTTGACCCCTTCNGCGAGACGTACTGATAAGCAAACNCCCTCCCAATTTGANGGNGAATCTTGCTCCATTTGNANCAGATAAGGTGCATGATCATCNTCTACAGGAGTTGAATATACTCTCCACCTGCAACCATANTTAAATCCGGGACGCATAAGTAAGCCTCGAGAATTTANTTCAGCGAACAGGTTTGTAACATCATTCTCCACTCCATTNATCCAGTCAATTTCGTCCTGTCTCAAGAATCTACGCGANAAATGTTCAACACCTAATAGGGGATGATAATCTCTGGTCGCTGGTTCCAGATTTCCTATCGGATCTATAANTTCCATTCGATATATTGTTACATCCATTTCGTCATCTACAACAGCAAACTCACTCAGCAAGTCATTTTCTGTGTTATTTTCAACCCAACCCAACAAATCATCAATACCAATAGATTCACCTGTTCTAGCCCACCTTACTTCTGATTCAGGTGGACCTTTTGATGGATGGGACTCACGGGACCATCTTAACCACTTTCCGTCTACTGGTACAACTTTTTCTCCTGCACTTCTTACAACATCAAACGCGACACACTTATGAGCAAAGTCTGGGTTTTCAGTAACCTGTTTCTCTACCCATTCTGGATGGACCGGTACGTGTCTGTGCCAGTGACAGAACATTACNTCTTCTCCGGTAAGCAAAATTCCACCGTCAATTGGCTGACCTATTGCTGATTTTTGGTAAAGCCTGTTTGACAACGGNGCNGGTATAAACCAACCATTACTTCTCCAGACTGGAAAAGGGTTAGGCTTTGAAGGTGCACCGTCAATAGATAACCCAATTGGTCTTGATGGACGTGGCCTGGGCTTCGACTTCCTACCCTCTGCCATGACTGGCCCACAGTGACCAGTCTTATGTGCCTCCCCCTTACTCCANGGTACAAGGGAGAGTTATGGTAGACGGTTACCTTGGGACCATTACTACTGAGGAGCGGATGCTCTTACACCTCGTTGACAATCCATTGCCAGAAGGACAGTGGGAAGCCCCTTTTGCTGTTACACAGGCGGGAATATCTGCAGCAGTACATGTTCAAAGAAAACATGTTCCCAGGACATTAAAGCGACTTGAAAAGCGTGAAGAATTACACTCAGGTCAACGACATGTCCCTGGTGCAAAGCAGCGTAGAAGAGTATACGGTTTAACAATCCAAGGNAGNGAGAGAGCAAANGCCCTTCGAGATAGAATATTGTCTGAGTCTGTGCTAAANGATGGNAAAAAAGTAATNCTAGGATCATTGAGAAAAGGNGGCCAAATGACCNTNGATTTACTCTCGCACCTTGACGAGGGAATGGTGTTTCATCCAAATCCCGTAGTGTCACCAGTTTCTAATCCCGAGGGGATTGCCTCTCTCGATGCACAAGCAGGAGAAAATCTGGTAAAGAGAATGTTTGCTAGGGCTTGGGAGGATGGCAAGATAACCAAAGATGAGCAACAGCTTATCACAGAAGTAGTAACATTCCTCGGTATGCATCCCGAGAGGGTTGAAAGGTTATCAGAAGAAGCCAGAAAAGCCCAAAATGCCCCTCCGCCTGAAGAAGTTTACCGGGACATGCTAAGACAAGCATTAGTAGATGGAGAAATAGTGGAGGATGAAATTGCTTTACTTACTACTATGAGGCAGGCATTTGGGATAGATAACGAAACGCACATGAAACTCTTAGAGGAAGCAAAAACAGACCCCATTCTTGATGACTCTGCGCAGACATACAAGGCTACGCTAGTAACCGCACTTGCGGATGGTATGATAACTTCCGATGAAGAGGCAATGCTAGAGACATTAAGGGAAAGCCTCGGAATAACCGATGTTAGACATGCTAACATGTTGGCAGAGTTGCTCGATAAAACCGAATGATAGAGAAATGATGGAGAGATAAACATGGGAATGAGTGATATTGAACATGAGACCCACGATAGACTGGTAAATCTTCAGACCCAATTGAAGAATATGTCTGGTGATGTTGTCTTAGTGGGAGACATAATGTTAGACCGTTATATCCATGGCTACGCAAATAACCTGAACTCTCGTGCGCCTGTTCCAGTTTTGAAGGAAACCGAGAGATANGAAGACGTCGGTGCCGCTGCCCACGTTGCAAGGGGNCTAGAAAACATCGGACTTGATGCCATCTTGTTTGGAGTAATCGGAGATGATTTAGCAGGTAATAATATTCTAGAAGCATTAGAAGAGGAGGATGTTGATTGTGATGGAATTGCAATAATTGAAGACAGAGTCACCACAGTGAAAACTAGGCTAATTGCTGGGAGAGAATATCTTATTTCAAGTCAGCAATTGTTACTCCGTTGGGATATTGAGGATGATACACCAATAAATTCTGAAGCNCATTCATCGATTATTGACCAAGCNGTCTCAAAAATAGGCAGNTCAGACGTGCTAGTAATTTCAGATTATGGTCAAGGCGTTGTGACCGACGAAGGTGCCGCACGTTTGATTAACGCAGCGAAGGTTGCTGGTGTACCGGTGATTTGCGACCCTAAGCTTACAGGACTACACCGTACGGCAGGAGCAGATTGGGTGATATTCCAAACGCGCGGTTTAGATCTCATGGCAAAAAGAATGGCATGTTCTGATTCTTCCGAAGCAGCAAAGATACTAATTCGTGAGAATGATTGGAAGAATNTAGTTGTGTTACAAGGAGAAAATGGGGTTATAGTTTACACTAATGATGACCAGGTAATTTCTACCCCTTGCACACTGTCAGAACCACGAGGTGCCATCGGTATAATCGATGCTGCTGCAGTTGCTGTTGCTGCAGGAGTGAATCTTGGTTTAGAGGTCACGGATATTGCACACTTAGCGAATGCTGCCTGCGAATGCATCATGAGTGGAACACAAAAATTCACACTTACCAGTGGTGATCTAGCAAACAGGCTCGGAGAAGTCGCTTGGAGTTTACAAATATCACAGAGGTGATGATTTGAGTTATTGGGTAAGACCAACGACTGCTGACATTGGCATACGAGCCTTTGCTAAAAACAGAAATGAATTATTGCGCGAAATGACCATTGGTATGCAGTCGATTGTTTTAGAAGGAAAGCAAGATATAAATTCGTTGACAAGGAAGACTGGTAGATGGGAAGTTTTTCATGATGGNAGTTTTGAGATATTGATTGTAAAATGGTTGGATGAGATACTTTACAGAAGCGAGGTATATAACGAGTTTCTGGTTGACTGCCAACCCATTATCAAAAGTGATAGGATAGAAGCAGAAGTTTCCTTCGTAGAAAAATCGTTTGTTAAACTNGAATTGGAAATTAAAGCTACAACTACACATGAATTTANATTCAGAGAAGTANCATCAGGAGAAACAATCCCGTCGATTTGGGAAGACATCCCCTCATTCGATGGGCCTGGTTGGTACGGAGATGTCGTCTTCGACATCTAAAGTAGCAATTACACCTGCCAGAAGACCGATTGGACCCAACATCATACATGTAATTAACACAGGTGCAGATATCTGTATTGGTCTACCAGCAGCCAACATTCGCATCCAAATGTATCTACCAATGAAAGTATCCATGACCAAAAAGTGCAACCATGCAAGAATAATCATCTGTTCTGTCGAAAATAATTCAACGACTATTTCGGGTGTGGGCATGTCCGATGCTAACGTGATCAGGACTTTACCCATGTTCGGTAGTAAAAGAATGGAATATGAGGCGATTAATGGAAATATGCAGATTTTCAGGTTTCCAACAATTTTGCGAGTGATGTCGTGCTTTGGAAGAAACCACATCAGGACCCACATTGGAAATATGAATGAAGAAGAAAACCAGAAGGTAATCGACACTAGATCCATAACTTTGCCTCGTTATTAAAAATGAATATTCTTTTACAATATTTTGTATGAAGGCTAGTGGGAATTCCAAGGGTGGACTCTCGTATCCACGAACCAAATCCACCGACTTCCTCCGTCCCGTTACCCCACGGCACCCATGGCCCCAGGTAGGGCTGCTCCGTTCCCGGCCTGACCTGTTCCCCCGGTTATTCAGTTCCCGACTCCTTCCGGCTTCGGTTCATGACACCCGGGTCACGT
>PBGS01000031.1 GCA_002720115.1 Methanobacteriota archaeon | reverse complement strand
ATTGCTGCTATTTCCCGAATACTGGAGATATTGGCTTGTATTGTCTGTGAAATTTTCCAACAGACGAATTTGAGAAGATTGTGTACCAAATGCGGAATAAACCTTGATGTCATCAATCATTATTCCCTCCCATCCATCAATTCCACTACCTCCGTAATTGAATGAGAAGTCTGTTTGCACCTGAAACTTTAGCAGACTGTTCGCTGCATTTGGATGACCGACAATCCATGGAGGTAATGGATGAATTATCTCTCTCCAACCGTAAGACTGCTGTGTAAAAGATGCTCCCCCCGATATCGTGGCTTGGCCAGGAACACCGGGGAGTGGACTAATTGTTGACCAAGTTGAGCCATTATCTTGTGAAACCTTGACTATCAGATTATCAGCATTTCCACCTTGAATATCCCAATTGGCCCAATACGTCAATTCCATTGGATTAGATAATCCTGACAGGTTGACTGGAACTAGAAGCGTCCCGTTTGCATTGGGCGAATATTGACCAGAAGCGTTACCATGAAACCAAGCTCTTAGAGGCTCACCTTGATTTGAAAGATTAAATGAGTCAATAAATAGTCCAACATCAGATGATGAGTTCGAAGATGTATTGACATAGAATCTGAACCCAATTTTATTGAAACCTTGAGCTATTGAGTCGAGTAAATATTGATCTGTTTCCCAATTTTGGCTGACTCCTGACCAGTTATCAATCTCGGACCATGTTTGTCCATTGTTAACCGAATACTCAATTCCAGATTTGTCTTGTAAGTCAAAACTGTTCCACCTATCAAATGACAGAGAAAAATTCCGGACAACCTGCGGTATGTCCCAAAACTGTGATCGAATGTAGCTCAATGTTCCCGGTTCCACACTCCCATTACTTCCTGCGGCAAAATCACCAGATGTTGCATTCGTTGGGCCGTATGTAACCATTGAAAGGTTGACAGGAATCCATGCGGGATCGCCCTGTGTACTCCATGAGGAGAATTGCGGGGTTATTGACTCAAAATCCGTCATCTCGCCATACGTAGAAATTGGTGCAAGGGTTAAGTCTCCGTTGGAAGTGAGGTAAGAAGTGCCATCTGTAAGCCCTGATGCGAAGCCACCAATCTCATGGGCAGACCAAAGCGTTCCATTATCAAGAGAGTTTACCCACTCGGGAGCCACGGTAAAATGAGAATCGGTAATTGTCGAATTTGTTGGAATAGTAAATCCATCATATGTTGAGTTAGATTCCATCAGTCCTGCATCATCAGGCGAACTATTCGGTCCTTGCCATGTAGCAGTATCTGCGGAAGCCCAAGGGGTGATGACCATCAAAAAAACAAGGAAATATGCTTGTCTAATCATGTTCACCAATAGTTTACTTACAGTTAGCAGGTTTGAACCTTCGTCTTGATTGTATGCTAAAATCAATTGAAGGGTTGATAGATGGCCCGCGCCACGGTCCTTCTCATGGCCGAGCGGAAATTACTGACACCGTCTCAAGCCAAAGAAGTGGAAGAACATCTCTTCTCTACATTGCGACAGCAGGCAGGTCGAAGTGTGCCAATGCCTCTACCTCGTACGGATTTTTGGGATAACGTTGGCCTACTCCTAGACACAATTGAAATGGAAATCCACGATGTATACAGAAGCGTAGGGCCATCTTTAAAATTACAAACTTTGCAAAAAAGGCAGGCAAATATACGTCGAACTGCTTCTGAGTTGGCAAGGAAGAGAATCGTGGCGATGGTCCAACACTCAGCAAGTATTGCCTTGAGAGCTGAAGGTGGAATACAAGGCCAAGATCTCCCCAACCTAGATTGGTCACGTCACGACCCGTCTGAAAGAGAGTTTTACGCCAATGCTAGCGAACAACTGAACAAATTCAAACACAGCGTAAACTGGAATGGTATGCAGATGGGACTAGCTATTGAAGAAATTACCGAATCCCTCACAGCGGCTTCTGGTACTACACAATTAGACTCTTATGCTAAACAGGAAGGAGGGTTAACAGGAAGTGGGCCACCATTAATTGCGCTAGAGGACAATGATGAACCTCTTCCGGAGATGGAGATTGATGAGGAAGATATTCTTGCTAAAACCGATGAATTCCCAGAATTAGGGGCGTCTCTAACTAATGTTGAACGGACAGCAAAAGATACCCAGCATGTTGAAAGTCATGCTGCAACTATGGAGTTAGCACCTTCAAAAAAGAAGGTGGAAATGGATTTTGATGCCTGGGCTGAAGCAGAAATCGCCAATGATGCGAATGAGAAAGATGCACCGGATATGGAAGTTGAAGACGATTTACTTCGAATTCGAATTTTGAAGACTATCGAAGAGCCTGTTGTTACTAGTGATGGCGAAATCGAGTTGAGTGCTGGAGACGTGTTATTCCTAGATAGAATGACTGCTGATTACCTAGTCGAAGCAGGTTTCGCAGAGGTTGCCAATCTTTGATGTGCGTAATAATCTCAAGACAGACTGTTGGAGAGTAACTCTCGTTATTTGAGAGTATGCGGTTGTCTTAGTTATTCACTTCATTGCGCGCATTGATAGTTCAATGCTCACAGTATCCGGGATTGGTATCCTAGCTACTTGCCTGAGTGCACTTTCGTCTTTACCGGTCGAAATGTCCATTTCAAGCAGACGCTTGTGTATACGCATCTCCCAGTGATCGTAAGTTTCACTACCCTCCCCATCTGGAGCTTTGCGGCAAGGAACTACAAGGCGCCTAGTTGGTAGAGGAATTGGCCCTCTTAGACTGATTCCACCGTTGTCGCAGATTGTTTTAATCTGCAGAGCAACGGCGTCGATATCTTTGTGATTTTCTCCAGTTAGTTTGATGATGGTCACTGCTGCCATGATTTCACCTCTCTTCCATTCGGATCGTAGTCCAGTCGGAACTCAAACTCACTTCTTCTCNATCTTCATNCANACNCCAGCAGCGACGGTNTTACCCATGTCGCGGATAGCGAANCGTGAAAGTTCNGGGAANTCGCTCATAGCNTCAATNGCCATTGGCTTTGTTGGNTGGAAGCGAATNAGACATGCGTCNCCNGTCTTCAAGAANGACGGNTTTGCTTCNTTNCCAGCNTTGTTNGTCTTNTCNANNAGTTCNTGGAATCNNACAGCAACTTGAGCNGTGTGTGCNTGGAANACTGGNGTGTAACCAACTGATACNGCCTTTGGAATGTCCATNANCTGAATCTGTCCNACGAANGTCTCNTCGTGNCNAACNAANGTNGGCTCACTGTCTGNNTANCCNGCNACGTCNCCACGGCGNATGTCNNNTGCNGCNAGTCCACGAACGTTGAANCCAACGTTGTCACCTGGNTCAGCCTTTGNAACCATTGTGTGGTGCATNTCAATNGACTTNACTTCAGCAGACTTNTGAGATGGNTTNAAGACNACTGTCTTTCCAACNTTCANNGTTCCTGTCTCAATCTTACCNACTGGNACAGTNCCAATNCCNGAAATCTTGTANACGTCNTGNATNGGNAGNCNNAGTGGCTTGTCGATNGGCTTGTTTGGCATNNGNGCTGCNTCNATAGCNTCGAANAGTGTTGGNCCAGAATACCATGGNCANTTNNCNGANTTCTCNNAGACNTTGTCTCCGTTNAGNCTNGATGCTGGNATCATTGGNATNCGNTCTAGTTGNCTNCCNAATCCTGCAATCTTCAGNANGTTNGTNACTTNNGNGCANGCNNNTTTNTANTTNTCTTCNGNCCAGTCAACACCGGAAATATCCATCTTGTTGACGTGNATGATNANNTCTGANACACCNAGNACCTTNGCAAGGAANGCGTGTTCNTTGGTTTGNGCGTTNACACCGTCNTTNGCAGCNCANAGCANNACTGCTGTGTCNGCTTGGCTAGCNCCAGTNATCATGTTCTTTACGAAGTCACGGTGACCTGGAGCATCNATGATAGTCCAGTAGTACTTCGGTGTAAAGAACTCTTTGTGTGCGACATCGATTGTGATACCGCGCTCNCGCTCTTCTTTCAGNCCGTCCATNACGTAAGCAAGNCCGAATCCGGCCTTACCNGCTCTCAGCGGCTAGTTTTTCGTTCTTNTCAATNACGTGCTCTTCGATGTGACCAGAGTCTAGAAGTAGACGACCTACTGTTGTAGATTTTCCGTGGTCAACGTGTCCGATGAACACAATGTTGCGGTGTGGTTTACTCTTATCTTCCCATTGAGATCCCATAATGCTCTCTCCTTAGCATTCCGCCGACATTCCTCCCCTATTTGAAGACCGCGACGCGGAAACGGCCGACATTGAGGCGATTTTCTGCTTTCTAAATTACCCAGATTGTCACTTGTACAACAGACGGATTGTCAAGGATTCGATCTCTAAATCGTTGACCATTTCGTTTCTGACCGTCATTGTCCATTCGCCATCTTTCCACTGACTCTCTGCAAAGTGGTAGGAGCCTGTGAATTGCAACCAAACACAATCAGTATCTTCATCGCACTCGCCATAGCTTCGCTGTTCAACAGGTGTGGCGCTGGTGTTTGCCGCTTGCTCGTCTGTAGAATTAAATCCATACAAGTCAATCTTGGCACGGCAATTGTTTCCATCTCCTGGGACAACATCGGTACAATCACTATCCTCTTTGGGGTAGACTAATTCACCCGCTGCTCTTTTGATTGTGTTGCCAGAATCCAGATTCTGGGTTACAGGGAAACTAAAGTCAATGTCAACTGGATTGTTTGATGTATTTCCACCAATTGAAAATTCAGTCCATCTGCCCACGTAGTTTATGTAAACAATAACCTGATCTTTTGCGGATAAGCCTGCACCGTTGGTTACGGTAAGGGCTATTTTGTATTCGCCGGGTTCCAATTCCTTCCATTCCACGGTCTCTCCGCTCATGTCAGCATCATTTTCTGAATCGCCGTCGCCGTCTTCATCTCTATTCAGGTCGAGGTCCCATGAGTATTCTGAAATGTAATCATCGCATGGTTCATCATCGTCCTCACATGCCTCTGAGTCAGATGCATCGAGTGTTACAGACGTGGTTGCTAGGACAGATTTACTCGAGGTGCTCTTGTCCATTTCACAGATGTATACTATGTAATATTGGCCTGAATTGACACTATCTCCGTCACAATCGCTATTCGGTGAGTAAGAACCTGCATCAGCAAGCGGTTCTTGTGCATCTGCGTCAATTACTCTCAAAGTGCGGGATTGCGAACTAGAGTCTGTGCCGTCAGAGACAGTGAGTTTGACATCATAGGTTCCTGCGTTGGAATATGACCAAGTCGTAGTTCGGCCTGTTTCGTCATAGGCTCCATCACTGTCAAAATCCCACTTGTAAGTCAGGCCTCCGTTAGCTGGTAACGATGCGCCTCCATCAAATTGAATCTCCATGTCCGTACGAATGTTCTTGTCGGGGTCGAAGTCGAATATCGCCTCGACTTGTGAGGATGTTGATTCTTCGCTTGATAAACAGCCAGCCAAGCCGGCTGAAACAAACATCAATACCATGAATATCGGCTTCATCACTCTAGCGTGAACCCTTTACCCAATTCAATACTTGCCCTTGTTGTACACACAATTAGAACGAGAAAAGGGATGTTTGGCGATTTCCGGACAGCAGATCTTTTGCAGTCCAATTGAATGCTTCCGTAACTCTGCCGAAAGCAGTTGCTAAACGGTCTGCGTAAAACTGACCGTCGTAAACAGTGACAGGCGATTCCTCTAGCCAGGGCTGTATCTCCATTGGTCTATTTTTCGCATTTGTAACTATGTATGCTATCTTCATCCCTGGCGTAAATGGTAGGCCCTTTGCAATCAGCGCTCTAGCTGCTCTGACCTGTATCATCGAATCCGGATTTGCATAGTCTTTGGAGAAATCCCAAGCGCCTTTGCCTCTGTCTGCTTTCTTATCCCAACGACCTTTGCACGATTTACTCATTATTAATTCGCGAACCGGAACCTCGCCATTTTTTGCGGCAGCAATTGTCTCGATTGCTAGGTTTATTGCAGCTTCCGAGTCGTCTTCTAAAACGTGCTTGAATATCTCTTTCATCCCGTCGGTTAGGTAGCGAAAAGAGTCGGTTCGCTGAGTCTCATACCCCTTAACCATCATAGACTCCTTCGGCCAAACAACTTGGCCAACATAGCGTTTTTTTGCGCCATGACTAAAGAAAACCGACATACCTGTCTCAAATTCTAATTCAGCACTTGCCTCGCTAAATCTCTCTGCTGTCTTGTGGCCGAAGGTTATCATCTCNTCTTTTGGATTTTCAACATCAGCGACTGGCGTTTTAACGAAAATNGAATCTGTATCTGAGTATACAACGTGGTGNCCTTCGTCTCCTAATTTTTGGATTATCGTCTTGATGTTCTTTCTTGCCCATGCTGTAATCGATTCACCAAGTTGACGATGAGTAAAGCGATAGAAACCACTNGCAAATACTCCGTAAAAGGAATTCATCAGAATTTTTACAGCATATTGCATCTGGTCATGATATGACCTCTGTGATTCATCTTTAGCATCGCGCATGCCGGCTTTGTGTACATCTCTTTGTGACATCAAATCCTCTAATAGGTATGGGACCATTCCTCTTCTGCCACTTTTATTCCTGAATTTTGCACCAGTGGGGGCAACATGAATTTCCTCTTTTTCTGATGGCTGGTCGGTGCTACCATCATCTATTCTTGTTGTATAACATATGTTCTTGCCAATCATTATTGATGGATACATCGACTTGAAATCGAGGATTGCAACCCAGCGGTGAAGACCTGCTTGGACGTCGTGAACGTAACCTCCCTCAATTTGCCCCTCCTTTCTATCTGCAGAACCAGTAAGTGGGACCCCGATTGATGAGCGGTCAGCGAGGCGTATAACCAAGGAATCAATCAATTGAGAGGTTGTTCCGTTAGCACTTGTATCTAATGAAACCTTAGCAACTGCAGCAACTGCTTCCTTGCGCCTGAAAGCCTGAATTTTGTGCATTATATCAAGAGGCAATTCCGCGTCTCTCAAACAGTACTCAAGCACCTCTTGTGGACGATTTTTCCATTCCTCATCCATTTTGGAAGCATCAACATCTATTTTTTGCATATCCTCATTGTCAGGGAAAAGCAGTCTAGANACGAATTTTAGCGTCTCACGCTGTGGTCNCAGCGCCTGCCTTGCNTGCCACCACGCATCCATAACACATCTACCTGCAACATTCCACGCTCTTGCAGTTCCACGTGTTGGAATAAGGGTGTCTCTACGTCTGCCTTCTTCTTTTGAAGAGACTCTGCCCCACCCCATCAATTCCGCTTTCATAGCTTTATTCGACCTAGCGATAAGATTCGCTCTATCTACTATTCTTCCCATGTCAAAATTATCTATATTGTATCCAGTGATAATATCGGGATCGCTGCTTCGCACAAGTTCTGTAATCTGTTTGAGAATTGTCTTCTCGTCATCCGCAAATGTATGATGAGTTCTTTCACCAGTCCCCATATCTTCGATTACAGCCGCCGCACAGAGAATTGTGTCATGTGCAATCGATGTCTCAAGGTCGAATGAAAATATCTTGAAAGGCGCAGGGAATGGCTCACACTCTGAAACATCGTTCATAGTCAAATCAAGACAAATATCAACCGGATGTTCTGTTTCGTGAACTTCTCCATCTACGGAAACGTGCATCGATAAATCCCCATCGAGAAAAAAACGGTTNACGAATGGAATATCACCNGATAGAATNGTCCACGTAGATTTTAGAGAATCCCTNAGCCTAGGAACCATAAANGGCTGTTGAACATAGACTTTCCAGACTGGTTTATGTCCTAAATATGTCCATTTTAATTCAGGACCTGTAATTTCTGTTATCTCCCCCCCTACTTCTGGTAACTCGGGATTATTGGTGGAATCTGTCCACCTTCCGTGAGGAGTTATCTCAAACCAAGGTTTGACTCCGTGTACCCTTAACAAAACCGATTCACTAGTCTTGGCTCGTGACCATAATTCCATTACGGTTNCATCANCCTCAGACACGTATCTGCCGGTGATAACCGCAACATCACCGGACCAGCGCATGGTTGCTGCAACAGTCATCAAGACAATAACTTGACGAAACAACGTGTGTTTCAAAATTTCACACAATCATTGAATACCTCCGAGCGCTGGTATCCCATAATGAGCGAAGCACCGGTCGATTGGGACACCCTTACATTTTCGATGACCGAGACTGATTTCATGTACATCACGAAGACTGCGATAGATTCTCCATGGCAACCGGGCGAAATACTTCCTTTTGGAAATATTTCAATCTCACCGGCAGCAGGCGTACTAAATTATGGTCAAGGCTTGTTTGAGGGAATGAAGGCCTACAAAACGGCCGCAGAAAGAGTTGTTTTATTCCGACCTGAGGAAAATGCACGCCGAATGCAAAGAGGAGCAGACAGGCTCAAAATGCCACCAGTACCAGAATCAATATTCATCGATGCTGTCGAGCAATGTGTACAGCAAAATGCCCGTTGGATACCACCCATGGGCAAAGGTGCTCTGTATGTTAGACCTTTGCTAAACGGAAGCGGACCGGTCCTTGGAGTTGCTCCCGCTCCTGAATATTCTTTCATGGTTTATGTCACCCCAGTTGGCCCTTACTTCAAAGGGGGAATGACATGCATAAAATTGCTCATTAGCGATGAATATCACAGGGCTGCGCCGGGGGGATCTGGTGGAGTCAAGGCGATTGGAAACTATGCTCCAGGTATGATGCCATCAAAGAAAGCAAAGGCAGCAGGCTATGCTGAAGTGATTTATCTCGATGCTGAGGAGCACAAATATATCGAAGAAGTCGGTGCTGCTAACTTCTTCTGCGTGAAAGACAATGTTCTCTACACGCCTGAATTAACAGGCACTATCCTTCCGGGTATTACACGTGATTCTATAATCCAACTAGCACGCCATATGGGCCACGAGGTAGTTGAAACAAAGGTTGAGGCTAGCTTTGCGATGAATGCTGATGAAGCATTCTGCTGTGGAACCGCAGCCGTAATATCACCAATCGGTTCTATTACTTTAGGCGATGAGACAGCGACTTACGCAGATGGCTCCAGTCCAGGAGTAGTCACCCAAAAGTTGTACGACGCGCTTACCAGCATTCAAAACGAAACCGGTGAGGACCTATTTGGATGGGTTCATCCAGTTCCTAGCCTTTGACCGAGTCAACAATGTCTCGTATGAGCATCATGTTGAATTAACAATCATTCTTCCTTCGTACAAAGGCAGATGCTGCAAGGAATCCAAGTAATGTTGCAACGGCACCGATGCCCGGAACACTATCTTCATCNTCAGTCTCCTCCTTATCTGGAGTTGCTTCCAGTTCTGGATCGCTTTCAGCGCAAGGAATCCAATGTCCATCAACNCCAGGCTCTCCAGCTCCAGTGATTCCTCCAGCCTCTGCAAGGTATAGTTCTCCAGAACCTGCAGGCCATTCTACAACATAGTTACCCGTGTAAAATGTGATTGTACTGTCCCAAACCGGTTCTCCGTTTGCAACCCATGTTTCTTTACACGGGCACTTGTATGCAACCCAGAACTCATCAGCTCCTCCGTCCACAATTGGATTTGCTACCCAGTCAGGCCCAGCATTTGCGTCTTCATGGGTGAAGATAATTTGGTAATAATTTCCTGAATTTGCAGGATATTCGTAGATATCGCCAACCACTGGAGTTGTTGTGTTGTCCCAAACAGGAACNTTCAGTCCATCACAAGGGCCAGGGCTTGGCCCCTCACCTTCACACAGTACCCAGTGTATATCTATTCCAGGTTCACCACCACCGGAGGAAACTCCTGTAGGTTCTAGTGGAATGTACAGATTACCNGATGCGGCTGGCCACTCAACGACATAATTCCCTGGGTAAGCTGTACCAGCCACCCAAACAGGTTGTCCATTAGCAACCCATGTTTCCTTACATGGGCAGTCGATTGGAGACCACACGTCCATGTCAACATCTGGGGCATTTACGTTCGTGAATGGACCTCCTTGATTGACTTGGTAGTAAGTATCTGAGCCCATTGGGTATTCGTAAATTTCACCTGAGCTAACACTCGTTCCTGGGTACCAGACGCCGACCACATCTAATCCAGCACATGGATTTGATGGAGGATAGGAATCAGCACAGTGTTCCCAATCAAGCGCTGAAAGGGTTGGTTCTGAACCAACAAAGTAATTGTCTATAGCCATCCAAAGTACTCCAGAATTAGCCGGCCACTCGACAACTTCATCCTGATAATANGTTGTTGATACGTCCCAAACTGGCTGACCATTAGCAACCCATGTTTCCTTACATGGGCANTCGATNGGTGACCAAACATCCATGTCGATATCNGGTGCACTTACNCTCCAGAATGGACTTCCTGGATTGACTATGTAATAGTTGGAAGAGCCAGCTGGATACTGATATACATCACCAGAGGTGACATTCATTCCTGAAGACCAGACGCCGACGATATTCAGACCAGCACATGGCCCTCCTCCTGATGGATCCTCGTCTTCACAGAGTTTCCAAGAATCGGAAGTAAGTGATGGTTCGTCGCCACTGGTACTGTCGATTGCAATCCATAGTGTTTCTGAGCCTGCTGGCCATTCAACTACTTCGTCTAGCCAGTACATAACAGAAATATCCCAAACTGGTTGACCGTTTGCAACCCATGTTTCCTCACATGGACAGTATGCGTGAGTCCATACATCCATGTCGACATCTGGCGCTCCTACGTTCATAAATGGACTTCCGGGGTTGACTTCGTAGTAATTTTGTGAGCCTGCTGGATACTCGTAGACTTCACCAGAAGTCACGGTAATTGAAGAGTCCCATACTCCAATTACATTTAGACCAGCACATGGCTCGCCGGATGTTTGATTTGGAGAGTGGCAAAGAACCCATTCAGGGTCTACTCCTGGTTCATCTCCAGGTCCAGGTGTGTCCCCAATGTATAGAATCTGAGAGCCNGCAGGCCATTCAACTACAGAATTCGGAGAATAAGTGACTGAAGCATCCCAAACAGGTTGTCCATTGGTTTCCCATGTTTCTTCACATGGGCAATCTACAGGCGCCCATACATCCAAATCAATCGTTGGAGAGGATACTTCTTGGTCTAAGTATCCTTGAATAACGACCTCGTAGTAATTTTGTGAGCCAGCTGGATATTCGTAAACTTCGCCTGTTGAAACTCTAGANAGGTTATCCCAAACTCCAACATAATCTTGACCACCACATGGTCCACCAGAAGTATTGCCTTCAGGACCACATAGTTCCCATTCATTACCGTCTGCCCATGGCTCTCCTGGCTCAACACCAGCAGTGGTTGATGGTGCTATTGCAATCCATATATCCCCTGATCCGGCTGGATGTTCAAGAAGAACTCCGATTGCATAAACTGAACTTGNATCCCAAGCAGGTTGTCCCTTTGCGTCCCAAATTTCTTTGCAAGTGCAGCCTTTTTCAGACCATGCATCTATGTCCACACCTGGTGCGCCTCTATTTTCTTGCACGATTCCTGGTGAGACCATGTAGAACATGCCTGAATCAGGTGGATACTCGTAGACTTCGCCTGAAGAAACCAGCATGCTGGCATCCCACGCAAATCCTCCATGGCCGTCGAATTCTTCACACAAATTTGAACTTGGTTGATCTCCGTTACAAGGAGTCCAAAGGTAGGAACTGTTAGCACTTCCAGGTTCAACATTACCATGGTCAAATGAGATGTAAAGAGTGTTGGAACCTGCTGGCCATTCAACAACTGCATTTTGCATGTAGTTAGCACTTGAATCCCAAACGGGTTCGCCACTATCAGCCCAGATTTCCTTACAATCGCAATCCAAAGGCTCGCCCCATGCGTCAAGGTCTACACCGGGTGCGCCAACTGTTTGNNTGGCCATTCCNANTCCTACAACTGTATAGAAGTGGCCAGANTGTGCTGGATATTCGTATACTTCNCCTTNAGTNACNAGAGTNGAATTTTCCCAAACNGGAGTNGNCATATTNACAATTGANGCNCANGAATCTTCNCACAGNACCCANAGGTCTGAGCCTTCCTGTGGCACATCACCAGCGTTAGTTCCTGCATCTTGAGCAAACCAAACCGCGCCATTGTATTCTACAATTTGCCATGGATTATATGCAACGGTTGAATCCCACAAAAATCCAGTTGCATCAGCGATTTCCTCGCAGGAACATGGTCCCGTCCACTTACCGTCAGGGGCAGGTTCGCTTGTTGGACCAGCAGTGGTACTTTGCCAGAAATGGCCCGAATTTGCTGGCCATTCTACTATATCATCTAGGTTGTAAGAGGCTGTACTATCCCAAACAGGGCCACCCAATCCATCAGCACTGTTTGTGAAATTACAATTATGACTACTACTGCCAGTCCCGTTACCTGACATTTGGTGAGATCCTCTCCCATCGGTTTGTAGAATTTCGATACTCTCTTGTGATTCGAATTCAGTTACGTCATTTGTGTAATCCATACTGTAAACCGACATATGAATTGTCAAGACAGCGATTATTAGCCAGCAACTTAGTTTGCGCATAATTTTCTTGATTTTTTTATAACATATAGCCTTATTCACTCCAATAATTGCATAACTTGGATTATTATTATCCGGTATAATAACCAAAACATCTGTTGAATCCTTTTATGGTTTTCAAACAAATAATTCACTACAAGGCTCAAGTGTGCAAGCAAAACTGGCATACTAACCTACATCTTACCGTAAATCAGCATGAATGTAGGTCATCTTGAACTGAGATAGAACCAACGGATTTTTACAAATGATTTTACACGCCTTATACAGTTAAATTGAATCTAAACCAACTGCTGTTGATTGTTGATTAATATTGGATGTGAATCAGTTTCAGAACTCTATCAGCGCCAGACATTATTGCGTAAAAGTCGTTTGCTCCGTTAGTAGAATCAGTAGTGACATATTGAACTCCAGAGATTACACCAACCTGAACGATACTTTCGCTTGAAATCTCATAGGAGATGAAGACCTCTTCTTCAGCCACTGAATCCCATGCGTATCCATAAATTAGACCGTTATTGAGGTTGATTTCGAAACCATTCGGGCTCTCCAAGTCCTCGTTTGTGGAAGACAAGACTGAAGAGTAAGATATTGAAAAATCAAGGACGTCGATTTTTGCCATCGAATATCCAGTGTCTTCTGTCCTTACTGTCAGATAATAATGACTACCATCAAAGGCAGAAGCACCTTGTGCTACACCTGCTATATCCTCTAGTTCTGTATGTTTTGTTACTAAACCGGTTACCGGGTCTACCGTTACAACATACATTGGCTCTACATCACCGCCCTGTTGTTGGCCGGGGCCTGCTGTTCCACTGCCTGTATTGGAACCATCAGAAGCATATCCATAAATCAAATTATTTGCTTGGTCATACTCAATTCCAGAAACATCGTCAAGCTCAGGGTGATTGGTGAAATCGAACTCTGTCATACTGTACTGGCTAGGATCTGCCACTGATACATGAACTAAGTAAACAGAGGAGCCACCACGCATAATTGTGAAATATTCACCACCAGCATAAGTAGCAATTCCAGTAACATAATCTATTCCTGTTAATTCAACCAGTGAATTAACAGCCCCATTTGAAGGGTCTACTGAGATAAAATGTTCAATTTCTTCAACACTATCCCATACATAGCCATATATCAAATTCGATGAACAATCAATCTCTATGCCACCTATGTTTGTAAAATCGGGGTTTGCTGAAATATCGAAGGCGACCATGGTCGCACTGTAAGTACCATCACCGGAGCCACAGGCAGTAGTTCCTGATTGAGTGTTATCATCGGTTGTATCTCCGCCTCCATCGGAAGAATCACCATCTCCAGTATCACCGGTGTTACCACCAGTACCATCATCACTACTACCCTCATCATCATCGGTTTGATTGGTTGGCTCTGAAGGAGTGGTTCCACTACCCCCGCCCGAATTTGAGCCGCCTCCAGATCCAGTGTTGTCGCCTGTTTCATTCACTACGGCGTCGCCATCATCATCTTCCGATCCACCGGTATTATCGCTGTCACCGATTCCTCCTCCTGAATTTCCACCTGTACCATTCACTGGCTCTTCTGGGGTCGTTTCAGGGACTGTAGTGTCCTCTTCGGAGTCATTTTCATCCGTGTTATCATCAAGGCAACCAGCCAGAGAACAAGAAAAAACAAGCAAACACAAGAGCATAGTTAACAGCCTATTCATGATTGTCCCTGTGCTAGATTTAGTAAATACTTGTTGGTTAAACTATAGTACTGAATGTGTACCATGAGCCTCAGATTCTGTCTGATCTAAATCCCGAATGACAGGTATTCAAAATTGTATAGTTTTTGAACCCCCTTTCGTCGTTACACACATCATGCGTGGTAAGAATGTTGTAGTTTTGACCGGTGCTGGGGTTAGCGCTGAATCTGGTGTCAAAACCTTCAGAGATAACGATGGGTTGTGGGAGAATCACCGCATTGAAGATGTTGCAACTCCACAGGCATGGCAAGCTGACCCTAAATTAGTTTGGAAATTCTATCAAGCCAGAAGACGACAGATGAATGAGGTTGAGCCTAATTCTGCTCACGTGGCTATCGCCAAACTAGAATCAGAACTAGATAATTTCACACTCGTTACTCAAAATGTCGATGACCTTCATGAAAGAGGAGGAAGTAGTTTAGTTATACACATGCACGGAAGGTTGCAAACTCTAAGATGTGAAAAAACTGAACAAACAGAGCATAGAATGGCAGACGATGATTTGAATGATGATTATGCATATTGTAACTGCTGTGTAAATGCGCATCGTATGCGCCCTGACATAGTCTGGTTTGGGGAAATGCCTATGGAAATGGAAGAAATCTATGAATCTGTAGAATCTTGTGATTTTTTCATTGTAGTTGGTAGTTCTGGGCACGTGTATCCTGCTGCTGGAATGGTAAATGTTGCAAAATCTGTTGGTGCACATACCATATTAGTAAACTACGAAATGCCAATAAATGGCTCGGATTTTGATGAGATACACCTTGGAAAGGCCGGGGAAATCTTGCCCAAATTGGTAGAAGACTGGTTAATGAGATAATCACCTGCGCCGCTTGCGTTTCTGTGATTTCTGCGCTCGAGCTTGCGCAGCACGAGCTCTGTTAGCGCCTTTTCTTTGAGAGCGGGCACGCTTATCGCCGATTCTAGGCCCTCGCTTTTGTGCCTCTTTCTCATCATTGCGCTGATCTTTTTGCATCTGACGCCACTGACCACCGATAAGTTGCATGATTTCCTCTTTGCTACCAGCTCCGATAGATTCCTTTGCCCCTTTCTTTGATACCCAAAGTCTACCTTCCTTCGCATGAGGTCGATTGGGATGTGAAACTCTCTCTTCGCGCTTGATTTTTCTTAGGCCAAGAGCGCGAGATGCGATGAATAGACCTTCTAGGTCTGGCTTAAGCACACTGGAGTCTCTTGGAACCCTCCTTCCACTTCTCCTGCTAGTCTTAGCATCAAAGTAGCCTGGCCAGACTGCTATTCGGTCAGGATTGTGATCCATGTCAACCCCTCATCAGGTGGTTGGTTTTGAATCCACTCACAGAACTACGCCATTTAGGACACCATCGTGTCCTGGGCGTGAGGTTATCTTGACCTGTCCTTTGTTGGTATCAACTATTGCCCCTTTTGTTAGGATGTTTCTTCGAGTGTAGTTTGGGTTCGCATCATTTTGAACAACATTGGTTATGGTTGCGATTGTAGATTTACCGTCCTTTCCATTTACAGTGCAACGGTTTTCTGATAGAACTCTGACGAGAGTATTTCCACCGGTTTTACGGTAGATTTTCCTTCTTGGTTCACCTATCAAAGCAAATTGCTTCTCAGATGAAATTTCAGTGCTTCGCTTCCCGCGTGCGGGTACGCGACGACCACCGGTTGACTTGCGACGAGATATTCCGTGCCACTGTGCCATGTTAATTGTCTCCAGCGCCCTGCCGACCAGCCGTTCATATTTGAATGGTATGCCTCATACACATTTTGCTGAATGCGAGTGTATGTGTTCTCCATCGATATACAGCGAGGCTGTTAAAACATCTCCTGAATTCAATTGGCCGACACCAGAAGGCGTTCCAGTAAACAGAATATCGCCCTCACGAATTGGAGCCCAATGTGCTAGTTTAGCAATTAATTGGTTTGGGGTCCAACTCATCTGTTCAAGTGAGCCTGTCTGAACTTCGTTTCCATTTACATTGAGTGAATATTCAGCCTCGGGATTGTACTCAACCCAGTCTCCAAGAACAGCGCTATCTGTGAATGCTTTAGCTTCAGCCCAAGGCAAACTTTTCTCTTTGAGACGGTCTTGGATGCTCCTTTTGGTCAAATCAAGTCCAAGAGCCATGTGAGTAGGTTCCATATCAGGACCTATTTTTAGAACCAATTCGATTTCATGATGTACGTCTCCATCACACGAATCAATCACTCCAAAATCGACAACGCTTGATGATGGTTTCAAGAAAAACACTGGCTCACTAGGAATAGGGTTGCCTAATTCCGTTGCGTGTTTGGGATAGGTTCGGATGGCACACCATACGTCCATGGCAATCCCAAGAGGACTAGGCTCATCAAACCGAAGGGTCAAACCTGTGAATCCATACGGCGGGATATGGCGAGAGATTGGCAAATCAAGAAGCGAAGGCCAGTGCGTCGCAAACACATAGCGCCGCTTCTCAAAGACCTCGAAGAGGTCCTAGATATCGATCTCGCAGTAGATGGTGCCTTCCTTGAGATGGCAGACTACGGGCCATGGAAGATGGTGCTTGTAGATAGAGTGCCTTTAGCAGTAGAATTGATGAGTCCTGAAAACGAAAGAGTTGTGTTCTTAACATTGCGAGGCTTTCTCTCACACCCTTGTGAAAGCAGATATGTCGAGGTCGATCATGGAGCGATACCCTTCTTGATGAAAGGTGCAGATTGTATGGTCGCTGGAATACACAACGCCGATTTGGAAATTAAAGTAGGTGATTTGGTATGGGTAAGAGACCAGCAGCACAAGAGACCGTTGGCTATTGGTTGGGCGCTCAAGGATGGGAACAGTTTAGTCAAAGAATTAAAAGGAAAGGGACTAAAAAACGTTCATTGGGTAGGCGACGAGTTATGGGAGATGGAACTTTGAGATTGAAAACCGCTTTCGTAATTTTGATTGCTATTACCCTAATCGGCACTGCATCGGCCGCTGGCGAGGGCGGAGTCAACGTCGAACCGGTTGTTGAAGATACCATTTTCATTGAGATTGACCACACAGAAACAACGACTGATTTGGAGGATTGGGAAATAACTCTTACACTAAGCGACGATGCAATTAGTAACAACACGACGTTTGAACTGACCACACAGATGTGTAATAATGACGGTGTTTGCTTGCCACCTACTGTCGCAGAGACTTTCTCAAATGATGGTAAAACTTTCACTTCTGCAGTGACGACAGTAGAAGACCACTCTTACGTCAATTGGAGGATAAAAGCCACATATTCAGATGACAACAATACAACCGAAACGTTTCCCTCTAAAGGATTCTACAAAACCTGGTCTGATTGCTGGTTTAATGACGGAGAATGGGGCGGAGATGGATGTAAAGAAGGTCAAATTGATGAGGATGATTCGTTCCTACCGGCCGTGAGCGCCGCTTTGACGGCTAGTGCGTTCCTTTTTGCAGCTGCTACTCGTTCTGAATAAATTCTGCCAAGCGCTCGATAAACCGGCGCTGCTCAGGCCCAAAGTCGGTGATTACCACCTCTACGCCTTCAACGTCCAATTTACCATTCAGAAAACCTCTACGGTTTAGATCCGATTTTACCAGTGGGAGTTGAGGGTTCTTGAGAGTGAATTGAACACCTTCATCCACAATTGAAATCTCCATGTCTCCTGTAATCAGATGGGAAATCAACTGATGTAACTCCTCAGGAGTTTCTCCACCACCATAAGCAGACAGGAAGCCAAGATCGGTTTCGTTCTGTTCGATTAGGTCTTCTAAACCTCTACCGCTCACAATCTACACCTCATATCGGAGATTGGGCTAAATTCCAACCAACTACTTGTCCTGTGCGTGCATCCATGGCCAAAGATAGAGTATTTTCCCAATTAAGATCGTCAAATTCAGAAGTCCATGTACGAGTAATGTCAATCGTTGTAGCACCTGCGTCTCCAGAATCGAGCACATTCAACCAATCGGTTAGATCGCTATCAGGAGTAACCACAAGCATTCCAATTCGTGTTTCGGGGTGATAATCACCAGAGGATGTGAACAAACCATCAGGTCCGCTCAACACAGGATATCTTGATTGATCGGTCAAATCCTCTTCCATCATTTTTATCGACAATACTGGTGGAATGTCATTTCGACTATGGGAAACGGTTTCATCGTTACCTCCGTGAGCAAGGTATGTACAATTAGTGTTAGAAGCATCTCCTGTGACTTCCAGTTCTACCCATCCTGAATTAGGATCTGAACTTACCCATGAGAGATTCCATACAGTGACCCCTTGCTGCCCCCTGTCATCCCGAGCTCTCCAGATATAGCCATCATCATTTAGAGCCGCATTAGCCGCTACAGCCTCTGAGACATGCCCTGATGTCAAACATTGAACGGCATCTTCCAGAGTTTCTGAGCGCAGACTACTATTGTCAGGCATGTGCATATCATACTCTCCCCAGTCGATTAATTCCTCACTGGTTGGAACGTATGCGCCAGCATTTGGGACTGAGGAGTAACTTCTACCCAAATCGAGCAACTTATCTCCTCTTGTTAGAGAATTCATGGACATCTCTAGGCTGAGACTGATTTTGCCGTCCGGGAGTACGACATCTGCTAGTCTCTCAGAAATAGTACCGCATGAAGATTTGTCGCCCTCATCTCCTGAAATGTATACATCCACATTCTGTCTTACAGCCCACGGCGAGTCCTCAGTTACCCACATCGTTATTCTTGCGTGACCAAAGCAATTATCTCGAATTTGCCCGTTTTCCATCGATACCTTCCACATCTGCTCTCCGTCTAATTCATCTGCACCGACTACATTCCATTCCCAACCAAGGTGCGTGCCGTTTGCTCCCTCATCGATGAGTTTGGTTCCCATCATCTCTCTTAGCTCAACGGGTGAAATGACGACTGCAACCCCTGGTGCAGCGTCCTCAAGTAGGCCCAATATTCCCCCAAGACCATTGGACATTGTCGTGCCTTGGTTGTAGTCTTCGCCCAGAGTTAATTTCCAATTTGCCTCTGTTGCAATGACGTCTCGTTCTGAAATTTCTGTCCATGATTTAGTATTGAATTCTAGGTTACCCCCAACAGAGTAAATTGATGACCCTGACTGACATTCCTCGGGTTTCAAGATTTTTGGATTATAGCTTTTCAAGGCTATTTTATCGAAATTTCTAGTCTGTACCTTTTCGACTGTAAGCCAGTCTAGACCGTATGCTCCTTTGGCTCTTACAACCCCCTTCAGTGAATCATCCGCCTCAAAATCTAGTTCACTTTGGCTACCATCTGTAATCGATGTTGTTCCAATACCTGAGAATGTCATCAAAAGTCTGCATGATTTGTTTAATTGGTCTACATCTACATTATCTCGAATTAACTCCACATACTCCCCTGTCACTTCCAACTCTCCATCAAGGAGCGTGTATTCCATAAAATCTCCATAACGAAGGTCGTCTGCAGTAAACGGTTCTAACTGATTGCTGACATACCAATACCAACCGCCTGAGGCTACCAATATCGTGAGCAAAATAGCGGCCACTTTGGGATTTTTTATTTGGTCAAACAGGGTTGCTGATTGATGATTCTTTTCTTTAGAAGGAGTTTTGTCGTCTTCGATAAATTCTGCCTCAAGCACCTCTGCCTCTAAGATATCATCATCACCGTACGTGGGGAGAGGAACCGAAGTTGACTCCTCTGGGAAAACTGCCTCCTCAATTTCTAGAGAGATAGATTCCTCTTCTTCTAGAGAGATCATTTCCTCTATCTCTGGTTCTGAATCGTCGGTGAAATACCGATTTAATCTAGCGAGTAAATCTGCTTTCTTACCATTGGTAGGAAGACCATTCTCTTTACACATAGCCTTCAATTCGACCACTGTGTGAGAAGAAGAGACGTAAGATTCCGACCCACTCATCGATACCAACGGGGACTTCACCCTCTTTCAATGGTGGGTATACTTGTGGGGCTAATTTGCCTAAATCAAGCGTTTGGGTCTTCATACGGAACGTATAATCCATCCTTGATTACATACACCTTTTGGTCATAGGTTCCATCAGGGAATTTACGGAAAAACCATCCACTTCCTTGATCTTCGTATACGTCTTCCACAACGGCTTGGACTTCTGCTGACTGGGTAACTTGGCCATCGCTTACAACTTCTGTCGTGATGGTCTCGCTCACATGAGAAGGCGGTCCTACAGGTCCGGGTGCTGGAGGGCCTGTTGGTCCTTTGGGTGGCCCGATTGGACCTGGTGCTGGCGGTCCTGACGGCCCTGCTGCTATTCTTTGGGAGGATGTTTGAGCGAGAACTGAGTCCTCAAGACTTGGTTCAGATTTAGGTTCAACCAATTCCTTAACGTACTTACCGTGCTTTTGTGCCCCCACGAATGCAAAGGCGGACATTAGTAGGGATAATGCAGCGAAGATTGCTAATGGTAGCTGTGTTGGGTACAGAGATACTTCGGCATTGACGTTAATGCCGCTGAAACCATTACCTGTGCTGTCAACTACAACTTGAACACAATATATCCCTGGATCAACACTCATCTCAACATAATACGTTTCAGATTCTACTGGATTTTCGATTATATGATATTGATTGGGATGTTCTGCCTCGCCGTTGCGCAAAGAATTTCTTGCCTCACCAATCGATCCATCGGTAGACTCACAACCGTCTGAATTTTCTATCATAAATATCTCAATATTTCCAACGTCTGTTGGTAAAGATTGTACTACGACGTCGACCTCCACGGGAATATCGGTAAAATCTTCTCCTGCGAATGGTAATCCCCAAACCGTTATGGTCTTGTCAGTAGAACCTACTCCCTCATCAACTTCCATTGAGGTTGACATGAAAGGGTATAGTGCAAAACCGAACATGATTGCAGCTAAACCGAGGTACAGGAAGACATTCCATCGGGCTTTTTTTAGAGCGTTTTGGCGCTCTTCAATCGTCATCTCTGTGTGTGATTCCTCTGCTGACTCACCAGTTGCAGGATCGTCCTGAGTATCATCCGACATGACAATGCCATCAACGATTAGAACTTGAACTAAACGATTGGAATAAATCAAAGCAATGAAAAAGGAAAAGGGTACAGATTCGAGACATGACAACAAGACTTGCAGTATTATCGCGTGGTCCGCGATTATACAGCACCAGACGTCTAGTTGAGGAAGCAAGAGCCCGTGATATCGATGTTGCAGTGATAAATCCAATGCAATTTTCTCTTTTCGTCGCCGAGCAGGATATCGGAATTTTACATCAGGGTCAGAAATTTGATTATGATGCAGTTATCCCTCGTATCGGTCATTCAATAACTAAGCACGGCGTTGCTGTTTTGAGGCATCTTGAGCAACTAGATGTTTGGACTGCAAACACCAGTCAAGGAATTCTTCAGAGTAGGGATAAATTACACTCTTCACAAATCTTGGCTAGAAATAGAATACCCACGCCGCGAACCGCTTATGTTCGTGATATGAAAGACATAGAGCGAGCGATTGATGCAGTTGGTGGATTACCGGTTGTAGTAAAAGTGACACAAGGGACTCAAGGTCAAGGGGTTTTCCTAAGACATACTCTACACGAGACAGGTAACCTTGTTCAAGGATTGTTGGTAACTGGAAAAGCAGTACTAATTCAGGAATACATTGCTGAAAGCCATGGTAAAGACATACGTGCACTGGTCGTGGGCGGAAAGGTCGTTGCTTGTATGCGAAGAAGAGCAAGGGGTAGGGAATTCCGCTCCAACTACCACCTTAACGGCACTGTAGAAAAAGTCGATATTTCTGATGAATATTCCGAAGTAGCGTGTAGGGCGGCCAGAGTTTTAGGACTAAATGTAGCAGGTGTAGACCTACTCGAAGGAAACGATGGGCCGCTGGTCTTGGAAGTCAATTCCTCTCCAGGATTAGAAGGAATAGAGAAAGCAAGTGGAGTGAATGTCGCTGGATCAATCATCGATTACGTGATTGCTGAATCTGATTTTAGCGAAGTAAATGTGGACCAATTGCTAAAGACAATACCGGGTCAGGGTGTGCTTTCTGTTCACCTACAAAATCATCCTCACCTCATCGGATCTCCAATCAGTGACATATTCAAAGGTGACATACCCGTTTTCGCTCTATCCCGTGCTGGAGATTTAATCTGGAACCCAGACCCAGATATTCAATTACGATTCCGTGATTCGTTGATTTGTTATGGCGACTTGGAGCAATTAAGAGTCAACATAAAGCGCAAAATTTTGGATTTGCCACCGGTTTCGAGCACTGAAAGTGACGAACAAGACACAAATGCTTGATCGGTGTTTCAGAACCAGGGAACTGGTACTGGTTGACCAATCAATCCCATAAATAATCTATACGCGAAGTTCAGAGGAACTATAATCAAAATAACTAACAGAGTCAACAGTGTTTCAAATATAAAATTAATCAGAAACCATGGGTCGCTGGTATTTGATATATTCAGTACTTGCATACTAAATTGGTTTAGCATCCCGTCAACTGAGGGTACAACGGTTGAAATTAATTCAGCCAGTTTAAAATAAATCAGGGTAAGTATGTTTGTCATCTTGCTCAAACCCTGCTATCGTTGTATAACATATAAATCAAATTCCGGATTTTGAACAAATATCGCCTTGAATCAAAATATGCCAACATCTGAAAACCATTGCCAAAACCACATGGCTATGCGAAGGCGTTGGACTGAAGAGCGGCGCCAGAACCGCATCCAAGCTGATTGGATTGTTGGGTGGCTGCGAGACAATGGCCCTGCAACTATTCGGGAAATTGTGGAGGCTTTACAAGAAGCTGGTCGCGATGTAAAAGCACATATTATTCGCAGAGCACTACAAAAGTCACAATTTACTGAAAAGACTGGTGAGGTGGAAATAAATGGAGATACTCACTCACTTTATTCATTCTCGGTCTCTGATAACGCGGAATAAATTTATATCTTCTAAACCAATTCTTTCTTTATGTAATACACCTGTTTTCAATTTCTTACAGGCTAAAATTATAACAGTAGTATCGCTGATATCGATTCATGCAAAGGATTACATTGTTGGTTGCAACTCTAATTCTCGCTCTTTGTTTAACCAATGGTTACGCTGCTGAAGAGAACCAATCAGAATCTGAGAGTTGTTGGGTTATTGTGAAGGAAACCTATGAATGGATTACTGATAATGAGGAGATGGCAGCCATGCACTATGTTGTGTCAAATCTTACATATGATTCTGAGTGCAGATTGATTGAGAGAACCGATGAAAGTAATGAGGATAAGAATCATGATTTCATATCTTATAATGTAGATGGGACGATCTCAAACACTTCTGAATACATGTACTATGCCGGAGAAATAATCTACTTGTGGGAAGAAGCGTATGGATACAATAATGGTGTTTTAGTGAACAGGAATTGGGTTGAATTGTCTTATTATGATGGTAATTACTCGGTCAATGTTGAATGGAATACCGTATACACTTATGACAGCCAGGGTAGAGAGATTCTTGCAAACAGTACTACTGGTGATTCATCAAATGAAGTTGCTACAAGTTATGATGAAAATGGAAATGTTATGCAAGTTGATACATCAGTGAATGGTGAACTGAGTAACATCGTGGAGTACACATACTCCTCTGATAATCATATAACTACTCAAACAACTACAAACTACTACGGTTCTACTGTTGTAGAAATAACAACAAATTACTCTTATGATGAAGAAGGCAAACTCATTTCAAAAGAACAGTATGATGAACCAAATAATTGGACAATGTATTGGAATATGACTTACGATGACAACGGAAACAAAATCACCGAGGAGTTTCACCGAGTTGGGAATTCACCTTGGTCGACTTTGAGAACCTATACATGGAGTTACGTCGGTGAACAAACAAATCAAGATGTTGACTCTGAAATTTCTGAACCGGAGGACGGTGAAGAACAAACAAACGAAGAAGTTGACTCTGAAATNTCTGATTCAGATGATGATGGAGACCAACCAAACCAAGATGNAGAAGTTAAGGATTCTGATTCAGAGGATGACACATCATCGAATATTTGGATTATAATTGTCATAATATTGCTAGCGATNGGNACCACATACTTGGTGTACTACAATACTAAACAGGGAGTCACGAGAGAATTCAAAGGCTTTGACACTGACAAACTAATAGAGGATGTTCTTGAAGAAGAGTGATTTCATTATGCGAATATTCAGGTAGATCAATCCAAGAATTGTTTATTCAATTCTCTACCAATTATAAGGCGTTGAATTTGGCTTGTTCCTCCAAATATTTGGTAAATTTTTGCGCCTCTCATTCTTCTAGCAGCAGGGAATTCCTCGGAATATCCATACCCGCCAAATATCTGAACAGAGTCTGTTGTAACCTCCATTCCAATATCTGCTGCATAACGCTTTGCATGAGCAGATTCTAGCGTCGCTCTCTCTCCTTTGTCCAACTTAAACGCTGCTTTGTGAGTTAGTAGTCTTGCACCCTCTATCTTAGTACTCATGTCTGCCAGCATAAATGAAATTGACTGGTGTTCGAAAATTGTTTTACCAAAGGTTCTCCTTTCGTTAGAATAATTCCATGCTTCTTCCATCGCCCCCCTTGCATTGCCTAACGCATGTGCTGCCAACATAGGTCTTGAGCGGTCAAATGCGACCATTGCTTGGAGCCAGCCATTTCCTTCTATTCCACCAACTAGGTTTTCTTTTGGNACNTTGACATCATTGAAGGTCACCGACCTAGTATCTGANGATCTTTGACCCATTTTCTCCTCTTTTTTACCAACCTCTAAACCATTNGAGTCTGCTTCAACAATGAACCCACTGAGCGAATCATATGAGTCACTATCATTTGTTTTGGCNAGAACGTAAAACCAATTAGCGTGACCTGCCCCCCCAATCCACATTTTTCTTCCGTTCAGTACGTAATGATCTCCATGCAAAGTTGCCGTAGTAGATATTGCTTTGACATCGGAGCCAGCTCCAGGCTCTGTGACGCAGTACGCCGAAATTTCACCGTCACACACCCTTCCTAAGAATTCGACTTTTTGCTCCTCCGTTCCTGCNTAAATGATTGGGTGGCAGGCAAGCATTGTAACACCAGTAATGGTAGCGAAGCCAGGATCTCCCCTCCCCAGCTCCTCATTGATAATCACTTCATCGAGAAAGCTAAGCCCCATGCCGCCATACTCTTCTGGTATTGTACAGTTGAGTAAGCCTAATTCACGAGCGTTTCTTATTGCTTCTTCTGGAAATAAGCCCATTCGGTCCCATTTCTCNGCATTTGGTATCAGTTCATCGTCTGCGAAATTTCTAGCAAGTTCGGCAAGCATTTCTTGGTCTTCGCTCAACTCAAAATTGACCATGTTACGCTCGATAAGGAGACGATAATTAATGTTGTAGATTGTGATGTATCACTGTNNAACAGGNATTAGTTCAATAAAAATGNGGTANTGNTNANGCGTAATTTTATTCAGATATGCTTAGGATAAACTAAGGTAAATATACAATTTTTCAANGGTTCGTGAATAATGGCCTANTGTCCTGCGTGCGGTATAGGNATCGATGAGTCATGGGATATCTGTCCTAAATGCTCACAAGCACTNAGCGAGGAGGCTGTCAAACAGGCGGGAGGCAGAAAGCCACCGGAAGANAATTTTGCCTCGTCACTGGCTTGGTATTACCACTCTATACCATTCATAACATCGATTATAGCAGTGATTATGGCTGATTCCTATGTTAAGGAAAGCGATCCACTCATTCGTACCCTTGTTCCCCCAATTTTCTTTATCCTTGGGGGATTNATCGGGNTGCTGATATTGAATGAATTCGTACGATTCAGTGAAAAATAATCCTAGCCANATTAATACTAGGACANNNANATNAANATGCCTGAATCCGGGATTTTATTTATATANNCAGATGCTATANNCGTACCAGTGAAAGACATGAAAAAGATTGNTGCGACTTTCTGCCTTGCTATAATGATGGGATCATTTGCCGGATGTTTATTTGATGAAGATAATGCATCGATTCGATTCTCTGAATGTCCGTCATTCTGGCACATCGAATTTTTTGATATGAGCAACAATGCATTTAGTTCATGGAATGGAGAGGTTGAATTCGTTGACTCTGATGGTAATAAGGAGGTTCTGAAATCCTTCTCCAGCGATAAAAAATACGTCATTTTAGATGAATCTCTATCATGGAAGATGACTTACACATTCTATGAATACGATATCGGCTTCATAATTGGAGATACTGTTTACGGAGGAGACAATAGCTACGGAGATTCTGGAACCATAGATTTGGACTTGGAGAGAGTTTACGCACACGAAACTCAAGACTCAGAAGGGGTTTCCTTCTCCTGTGAATCGGGAGATTGGGACATAATGTTCATTGATTCTAGTAACGAAAATTTCTATGACTGGGGTGGCGATGTTNGGTTCGAAAGTTCGGGTGGATTCGTACTTGAAATTAGCGATTTTGACAGCCAAATGAAATACGTAACACTAGACAGAACGCAAACGTGGACTATGGATTATACATTCTATGAACCAGATATAGGATTCATGTATGAAGGAAATGTATACGGTACAAATAACGATGATGGTGATTCTGGAAGAATTATAATCCCTGCAAAATAAANGTATACAAACAGTTTATTTTTTGACCATTATCGTTATTTGGGTAAACCTATTTCAAATCCGTCGATACATGAATAGAGGGAAATCGCGCGAAGGCTTCATATTATGGTGCCNTGATTGCATATTGTCCTTCGGGACAGGGGATGCACGTCCGCTTCGGCGGATTAGGCGGTGACGCCGATGAGAACAGGGCCATATAATGCAAGGCAAAAAGCAGTACAGCAACGGCTGTACGGAGAAGGGCCNGAGCTGCCGCCGCGTCTAATTCACAGAGGCCATTTACCTTGGCTCCACACCTACACTACCCAATTACAGGCAGAGGGGAAATCTGTTAACACCCAAAANTCATACATGATTGGACTTCGCCATTTAATTGAAACACCTCTTCCAGGAGAAGATATCATCACTGAATTCGAAAGAGATTCGATGAGTGTCGAGCAATTACTAGAAAGAATAGAACCATTTAACGGAAGATTAGATATCTGGGTCAATTCGATGATTGACAAATCACCATCTACAGTAAAAGCACGACTCGCTGCTGCAAACCACCTAATCAATTGGTTAGGGCAGAAATGGCCAGAACACCTTGTGCGNCCAAAAAGCGGCAAAAAATTGCCCCGAACCCTATCGAGTAGAGAATTGTCTCTTGTAAAGGAGGCTGCAGCCTTTAGTGAAGATCCTCTCGCTAATCTTGTTGTAACAATGATTCTAGATACTGGATTGCGCGTTAGTGAACTGTGTGATTTGGAATTATCAAATATCGATCTNGACGACCACTCNGCAATGGTTATTGATGGTAANGGAGGAAAAGATAGACTTGTTNTNTTCACNAAGTCCACGGTAGANAGTATACAATCNTGGTTGCCTTTGAGAGAATTGAGNAATCCAATCGGTGAGCACTTATTAGTTACAAAAAATGGTAATGCATTACAATCNAGAAGNGTCCAGCGNTTGATGGATAAGTTAGCAGACCAGGCTNATATTCCTCGTGGTCGGTTGACTCCGCACGTGCTTAGACACAATTTCGCNACGGGTCTACTTGAAAGAGGAGCTGACTTAGTCAGTATTCANAGGCTGCTCGGCCATGCCAGTATAGCAACAACACGGGTTTATTTGGAAATTAGCGACCAAACGTTACGAGAAATATACAGGCGAGCTACATCGATTGAAATTGAGAATAATGAATCATGAGCGAGCCTTTTTGCGTTTCTCTATCTTCGGAGGCCCAGACCAATCTCTATTGCTCACAACTTTGTTGCCCTCGTGCCCTTCAATAGGACAGTATTTGCCACTACGGCAGCGCGAGCAATTACCTTTTGGAGGCAACTCCACGACCTTACGCAATTTACCATACTTGCGCCTTGGCATGTAATGGCCTTTGAATTGAGGGTCTTACAATGTAACGGTACCTGAAATCACTTTTTCTTGAACCAAGACATATCTTTGACCGAACGGGGGACTTTCAGAGTCTTACCTTTCCTTCCATCCTTGGACTTCTCGGCCTTGACCTTGTGATTGCCGGTTTTGCTAACGGTTTTCTCTGCCACTTTTTGACCTGCTGCTGCGGCTTTCGATGCTGCAGCCTTTGTCTTTGAGGCCGCCTTTTTTGCCGTAGATTTCGCTTTACTTGCTGCAGCCTTTGTCTTTGAGGCCGCCTTTTTTGCTGTTGACTTAGCTTTAGTAGCCGCTTTTGTTGCTGATTTTTTGGCTACTGCTGCTAGAAGTTTCTTTGAAACAACCGCACCTAAACCAGCTTTTGCAAGTCCTTTAGCACCTGCTTTGTTTATTCCGGCTGCCGATTTTATTCCAGCATCACTTAGTTTCTGTGCTGTTGATTTACCAACACCTGGTATTGCCATTAGATTTGCGAGCGGGTCTTTTTTTGGCTTAGCGGACATAACTTCACCGAATCAATTGATACATAACCCCCTCATGAAACCTTCTCTTTTTAGCGGGAAAATTAAGTTCAAGTGTGTACGTGCACACACCATGGAAGAAATGTTGGAGGCGGTTTCTTCGACATTATATGCACAGGTAAGAGTCGCAAGTCCGTCACATGGCTGTGATGGTGAGGGTTATCTTCGTCCTAAAGCCCACCCAGCGAATATTTCTACTGTATACTTGGGCGATGTAGCACAAACACTGCTAAAAGTTGTTCAAGGAGCCAGCACTCCTGTCATGGAAAAAAAACCAGGATTTGATGAACAGTCGTGGAAATTTAATTGTCGTTCGGGCGACGTGAAAATAGTTGTTGAAAGTTACTCTTACTGGGGATTTGGTTTGTTTACGAAATGCTACGCTAATACAATTAAAATCGAAGGCCCTCTTAGTGAGAGAACTCGAATTGTATTCGACCTTGTTGCTTCTCTCTCCCACAAGCCTTGGGAATTTTCTAGAACTGGAAAATTCAATTCAAAAATAAGCTGCGTTGAGACCAACCAGCTAAAATGGCAAGCACACATTGACCGGGCACGAAGCGATCTCAATGAACTAATAGAATTGACCTTGCTAGAAAAAGGCGATTGTGAAGATATTGAAATTGCAAGAAATGCTCTTGCAGATGACAATGCTCCAGCCACCATGAGAGCGCTATCTAGAATTGAGGCAGACTCGATATCCATCGAGGTCGAAGATGTCACCCCAGATGGCCAAATTCTGCCAGTTGATGGAAACATCCCTTTCATAGATTTATCAGCTGAAGAAGAATAATCAGCGCGCGTCGCGTTCATAAAGGGGATTCTTGTCCGCCGAAACATGGCAAAGAAAGACGGCGGTGGCATTCAGCAAGCTGCAGGTCTGATTAGGTACTTCGACGAAGAGTCTGAAGATGCTTGGAAAATCAGTCCAAGACAGGTCTATCTCGCCTGTATTGGACTTGCAGGGTTCATCTATTTAGTCAACGAAGGAGTCGTTGGCTGGATAATGGATATGTTCTAATCACTTCAATGGTTCAATCAAAACAACTGAACCATCCGTTCTAGCCACGCCTTGAGCGATTTGCATTGCGGTCTCTAAATCAAGAGTCGCTCCTAGAGTCCTTGGCCCATCAGCCTCATGTATAATCAATCTATGAGTTAAGTGAGTAAGAGTTTCTTGGCTTATTCTTTCAAACACCCACTGCTCATTCTCAATTCTTACCATAGCAGGTACGTCTACTAGCGGCCCCATTTCACTTCCTGTTGACCTCGTTCTACCACTCAGGCCCTGTAAATCTGCCAGCGGTTTCCACGAACGTCTTTTGACTCGCATTCTAACTTTTTTATCTTGGCTTACGCCGTCCCTAAATGCCCTTCCCATCAGGATCCCCATCCTTGAAGAAATACTTCTCCAAAATGCAATGGAATTTTATCCATTCATAACAGTTGGGGGGACTTCCCACATGTTACACGGCTTTTTCCCGGCCTTTTTCTAAAACCAATGGAGAACTTACCGAGATTAATATTGCAAGCGTGATTCCCACCAACAAATGGCCAGCTAAATCTGTTTGAATTGAAATTAAGATAGGAGATAATGAAAGTCCCAGCCTCCATCCCCAAGCCTCAGGACGAGGATGAGCATCAAGACCAAACAGTGGCAACAACATTCCACCCATTCCAGTCGCAGTAACTGCAACTGTTAGCCAGAGTGAAACAGCAATGGCCCCATCCCCGGAACCTACTCTATTCACACCTGAAACTAAAGCATAGGTTATCGAAAAAATCAGAATTATACCCAGCAAGGTGGAAATTGCTAGAGACTTGGCTCTGCCTGACCCAGTGCCTAATTTTGGTGTAATTCTGTCCTCTAGCAGTGGAAGAAGCCCGACAAAACACATCGAAATAACCAAGATGAAAATCTGATCTACAAACATGATATCTGAGAAGACATACAAAATAGCGACAATTGCGATTACTCTGATACTGTTTTTCTTGTCGAAGTAAACAGCATTGTAGAGTAATTGTGCCAACAATATGCCAACAATAACTGATTCGATTATGACGATTAAACCATCTGTTGCTGAATATTCATTCACTGTTTCTTTAATGCCTTGCTCGGGATACATTGTCAGAAGTAGTACAAGAGTTATCCCCCCTGCGAAACCGCTGAAGAACTTTCGATTTCTACCGCGTTTGATATGGTATTGGACTACTGAGCAAAGAGATGCCCCAATAAGCAGCGCCCATCCTCCTGGCTGATGAATTCCTTCCAAAGGTGATTGGATGAGTGCCATCAGCAACAGGGCAACCGTGATACCTGGAAGCCACTTACCTTTTGTAAATACAGAAGAGATAAGCATCGCTAAAGCAGAGAGGAAAGCAAGGGTTGCAATCGTTTCTGCCATGACACCCCCAGACAGCCCTGACCCATTAGACTTGCACAAG
Organism: Methanobacteriota archaeon; assembly: GCA_002720115.1. Classification (GTDB taxonomy): domain Archaea; phylum Thermoplasmatota; class Poseidoniia; order Poseidoniales; family Poseidoniaceae; genus MGIIa-K1. The sequence continues at coordinate 15,823 of PBGS01000031.1, read as the reverse complement.
CAACAAGAGTGAGATGCACTACCCCGTAGCATGGTGCGGCCTGCCGATGCAGATTTAATCGCAGAGTTGGCTAGCACCCCATTGTCAGGTTTATCCAAGAGCCTAGGTATCGATATTGAAGATTGGTTACCAATCGCATCTTCCCCACTTCCCATCACGCTCCGAGTTACACCCAATCGGCATGATATTGACTGGACCAGAGAAATGCTAGAATCAATAGGTGGAAAGAGAATACCTTGGATGGTGTCAAGTGAATCCTGGGTAATGCCATTTCCAAAAGGAGGTTATCCATCGCAAAGAGCGAAAAAATTAGTCACTATATTACACGAAACCGGCAGAATCACGAGACAGGAAGCAGTATCTATGTTACCTCCCTTGGTGCTTGAACCGGAAGATGGGGATCTCGTAATGGATACCTGCGCTGCACCGGGGTCTAAAGCCACTCAAATTGCAGAAGCGATTCCCAATGGACTAGTTCTTGCAAATGAACCATCCTCTGGAAGACTCAATTTGTTAGTTAGCAATCGAGGCCGTCTAGGGATTAGTAACATGATGATTATGCAACATGACGGTCGTCATATTGGACGAATGCCAGAACCAGGAGTTGATGGTGTAATTGTTGATGCGCCATGTAGTGGAACAGGTACAACGAGGAAAAATCGGGAATTGTGGCGTTCATGGACTCCGAAAGTTGGGCGTAGTCTCTTCAAATTGCAATGTGATATATCGACTCGAGCCGCACAGTTACTACGCCCAGGGGGGAGAATGGTTTACTCCACGTGTTCACTCGACCCTGTGGAAAATGAGGCTGTGGTGTGTGAAATTTTGGCGAGATGCCCTTGGCTTGAATTGGTGCAAATAGAAAATAAGAGGCTATTTCCTTCACTCATATGCCATAATGGAAGAGATGATTGGCCGATTCTGAATGAAAATGGCGAGGTTGTAAAGTGGGAGGGAGATATTCCAAAACTTGTAGGTCTGTCAGAAAAAATGCTTAACCCGCAGCAAAGAGGAAAAACTCCCCCAGATCTCTCTAAAACAATTAGGGTACATCAACACGACAATAATACTGGGGGCTTTTTTATCGCTCTATTTGAACACGTAGCCCAAAGAACGCCGCAAGGGATTGCGAGGTCAATGATACTACACCGAGAATTGAATAGAGAAGCGGAAATATTGCCAATTCAAAAAAAGGATAATCACTCAACTATCCCGGCGCCTGATGAGGCTATAGAAGAAATATGTTCAAAGTGGGGTTTGCCGAGGGAAGAATTTTCTTGGTGGCAAAGGGGAAAGAGAATTAATCTATGCTCTAAGTTGGCTTCGGAAAGACTGTATAAGCCTAGAGTAATGAACAAACGGGGTGATTACTGGCCTGGGGAGAGTTTCCATCCACTTCGAATGATACATGTCGGTCAACCAACATTCACTTACAATAAGGGAATTTGGAGGCCGCGACAAGAAAGCTTGGAACTGTTAAGGAATCGAATAAGTAAAAGCATAATAGAAATTGATGAGGATACAATGATTGCTTTGTTGAATGGACACGCCCCTTTAATCGAAGAATTTGTCACAGAGATTACGAGTGGCTCATTTATTCTGAGATGTGGTGGTCATCAGATGCCTGCTTGGGTTGGTGCTAGAGTATCATTGATGCTAGATGAGAAAGAAAGGGAGGTAATGCGAATGAAACTTGGTCTCGATGTGGAGGTGAAAGATAGATGAGGTTGTTGTTACTTGTAATTACAATTCTAATTTTACCTGTCACTTCGGCGATATCCGATCTTTCAATTTATGCTGAAGCAAAATATGAGAACCGTTCTGAAGCGCCAATCCTTGTTGAATGGTTTCACGGAGAGGGCGACGAAGCCCAAGTGGAAGAGCTTGCTAGAATGGATACGAACCAAGACATAACGCTTCTACACTGGCGCACGGGTGCTGAAGAGGAAGGAGGAGGTTTACCCGATGATGATGCTAATGCCCGTATGATGTATCACAACTTCGCAAAGACACCAAGAGTTGCCATTGACGGCTTTCCTGATAACATCACTAATATTAGCGCTGAATCGAGATATAATGAGGTTCAAATCGATTGGACAATACAACTGATTGGCTCCTCGGAAGTTGAATTACTTAACATCACAGCATCATGGAAGAATCCTAAAGCCCTCAACGAAGTAACACAGATGCATGTTTTCATAATTGAGACTGATGCTGTGGATTCTAAAGGTAGAAAGGTCCCAAATCTAGTTAGAGACTGGGCCCCGTCATCTTCCTTCAACTTTTCAAGTAACGCAACAAACTATTGGAATGAGACCATTGACAAAAAGCATCTCGACGGAGCAGGCATAGACTTAGGAGACGCAAGCTTTGCTGACAAGTATGAGGTAATATTGGTTCTAATAGGAGGATTTGAAGGGGATGAACAAAATAGAGTTCTTTCCATCCAGCGAGAAAAAATGCCTACCTATTGGCAATCTGTCGACAAAGGAGCGATTCTAACACCTGCGATATTGTTGGTAATTCTGACCGCTTGTATCGGATTTATTGTTATGGCAGAGAGAAAGCGTGAGATTGGCCTACCGCGTCTTGAAGGGTCTTGGTCTGAGGAAGAAAATGTTGTTAATTATAGAATAATAACAGGGTTTTCTCTCGAAGTCGGCGACCTAAAAATGGGTGAGGGTTGGAGAGCAAATGGTCGAATAAAAAAACAAACAATTCCAAAAAGTACCACTGTTGAAGGTCAGTTAAGAGTCAGTGGTAGTGGCGAGTTTTCGCTTAAATTAGCAGTCAATGTTGAAGAATTGGGGGACTGGATGCTTGATTTGAATCTCCCAGACCCACGGTCGAATGATTGAATAGCAGGAGCCTGTTACACTCTCTCATGCCTTTGGACGATGTTGACCGAGCCATTATCGAATCATTGTGCGAGGATGCTCGCTTATCACACAGACAACTTGCAAAAAAAATCGGAGTAGCTCAAGGAACTATCACAAACAGATTACGCAGATTAGAATCTGATGGCGTAATCCAAGGATACTCCCCCAGTCTAAATGCCGATTCTGTCGGTTGGGGAATGACTGTAATGGCAGGCCTGTGTATAGAGAAAGGGAAAATTATGGATGTTCAAGAGCACATCTCCTCTGATACTAGGGTCTTTGCAGTCTACGATGTTACTGGAGATTGGGATTCAATGGTTCTAGCCCGAGTAAAAAATAGAGCAGATTTAGATGATCTTACGAAGACAGTATTCACTCTTGAAGGGATTACACGATCTTATACACATGTCGTTCTCAATACAGTGAAGGAGTCAGGAGTGGTCCTGCCCAAGAAATGACGGTAAATCCTCTACACACATTGTTTCTGGTTTCATTGCTTTAGAGAGGGCCCTTCTTAATTCATCGGAGGGTTTGATATCCATCCCACCCAGAGAGTCCATCAACCTTTTTTGTAGGCGTCCGCCTGTTCTATCCCAGTCCATCAGGACTATGCAGTTTCCATAATTCTCGACAATGTAAACCACTACTCTGTCGACGGTCCAGCCACGGTTTAATTTCTCAATAGGACCTGTAAATCCAAGGCTACGTAAAGCTATTTCATCGCGTTTACCTTCAACAAGTATCACTTTCCCCGCAGCATTTTCTTCAATACCTTCTTCTAACGCCCTGTTAGCAAGGGAGTATCTTTGTTCACGGTTCAAGTAATACCCCCAAAACATCAAGAATCTCATCAGATGATGTGTCATAGATCTTGATTTTCTTCGACCTACTGGTCTTACCCGAGATTAATTCAGTTTTTTTTGAAAATATTTTCTTCAGTATATTGCAAACAGCATAATTAGCCTTACTAGCCTTTGCCTCAGCCTTCACAGCAATCTGTAATTTATTCCTCCATTCATTAAATCCGACGATACCTTGACGAGAGGAACCCGGCTGTACTTCAACATCGATAAGGGTGGCTCCATCTAATGTTGTCTGAATGCAAGATTCAACGCCCATAATATAACGCCTGCGAGTAAGTTAATAAGTAATCTTTACCTATAAAATGTCGTATATACGCAATCAATTAATATGTCCAACTGGCAGGTCCAATTATGGCAGCCTCTAGGGAGTTCTGGCCTGATGAATATACAGTGTTCAATATTCTCTACGATAAATTTCTTTTTTGGTCAATTGTGGTTGGCCTCTTCACGTTTACTTGGCTGCTAATCGCAATACTGCGCTACCGTGACGGAATTGAGCCAGCAGGCAAAGAAGAGCTAAAGGTCGGTACGTTCCCGAAGGAGCGACACAACTTCGATTTGGAGTTTGCATGGTTCGTTGGACCAACGATATTAGTCGCTTGGGTTACATTCCTTGCATTTGGCTCAATGAACATAGTTTGGGGCGAAGTACAAAACTTACAGGAGGAAGGGGCCTTCACAGTCGAAGTTAACGGGCTTCAATGGTATTGGGACTTCTATTACCATGATGAATTTACATGGGAAGATGTGGGTACAGGCCATGATGTCACTTGGGACAACACTACCGGTTTAACTATAGATGCTGGGCCAGGCGCCGCAACGGCTGTAGTGAAATGGTCAATCAAAGAAATCAATATTGATGATACTTGGAAAGTTACCGAATTTTCAGAAACCCTAGACCTAGCAAACAATACTACGATGGATATTCTATTCGATTACGAGGTTCCGCACAGTGTTGAAATTCAGGATGCTGAAGGAAATGTCGTCCACCGATGGCAACATATCCCTGAAAAAATCGTCAATGATGATGGCTCAGAGGCATACATCTACAAGATGAGCGGTAACCTAATTATTACATGTGATGAGAACGTTCTATTCAACATTTACAGCATGAACCCAATCAGAGAATCAGAGTTTGATCCAACCAACACATACCAAGGAGTTCAACACGCATTTTGGTTGCAAGAGTGGGGAATGAAAGAAGACGCTGTTCCAGGACTTGACGGCGGTACATGGATGTATGTACAACCAAATGAGCCCGGTGTTTATCCCATCCGATGCGCAGAATACTGTGGAAAGGAGCATTCACTGATGAATGGACAGGTTGAGGTTGTAGCGAGAGAAGGCATGACTTGTGACGAGGATTTTGGCGTTTACTTCGAGCATGAGGGGCTGAGATGATGAAAGGTCGAAGTATTGCAATCCTCGCAATTTTACTGATAGCTCTCGCATCAACCACATCGTTTGAAGCTAGACAAACAGGTATCGTAACCGAAGGTGGTTGTGGATGTCACGGCGGCATGAGTTCTAACACCGTTATTACGGTGGATGGCCTACCTGATGTGTTCAACGCATCAGAAGAATATCTCTTCACGCTCAGTATTTCTAATGACAAAGTTCCTGTGGATAATCCTGACCAAAATGGAGGTTACAGTATTATTTTGAAAGGAGGTGGAGTCCTTGAATCAATTCCTGACATAAATGGTAACATGGCTCAAGAAATGGAGGGCGGACTTACACATACATTGGATACCAATGACCGAAGAACTTGGGAATTCAAGTGGACTGCTCCAGCAGACGATACAGCGATTGCGAGTTTCCTAATCTTTGGAAACGCAGTTAATGGAAACGGACAACCTAGTGGTGACGAGTGGAATCAACTAGATGTTCAAGTAATCGGAATCAACGCTAATCCCGCAGCCCCAAGCGCAGAGGCATTAACCATTCTAATGACTGTAATAGGACTGGCGCTTGGATTGATTTTGATTGGAAGCATGTGGGTATTTTACACCCGAAATCCTGACAACTTCTCGATTGGGACCTTCTGGGCATACCTCAAACCATGGTTAACCACAACAGATCACAAGCAGGTTGGTATTCTGTATTTCTTGTATGGTTTCTTCTTCTTCCTTGTTGGAGGCTTGCTAGCTTTACTATTCCGTATCCAATTAGCTCTCCCAGAGAACGATTTCTTAACGCAGGCCGAGTACAACTCATTCTTCACTTTGCATGGAACCACTATGATTTTCCTAGCAGCAATGCCGATGATCGCTGGTTTCATGAACTACATTCTTCCATTACAAATTGGTGCTAAGGATTTGGCTTTCCCGAGAATAAATGCTCTAGGTTTCTGGCTCATTGTGGCTGCTGCGCCTCTAATATTCACGGGCGTTTGGAGTGGTGAGGCAGCAGATATTACCTGGGTTATGTATCCGCCTTATTCCAGTTTAACAGGACATGATGGCGGGCCAAACCCAGGTACAATTGCCTTCATATCCGGTATTGCTCTTCTTGGAGCATCCTCTACACTATCTGGAGTCAACTTCGTAACGACGACCTTCACAATGCGAGCAAAAGGCGTAGGATGGATGAAGATGCCATTATTCACTTGGTCGGTTTTAATCAGCGTATTCATGCTTTATGTCAGCCTACCCGCATTCATAATCGGCATATTCTTCTTGCTGTTTGATTCAACAATTGGTACTACATTCTTCACAGCCGGGGGGGACTCATTGTTGTTCCAACACCTGTTCTGGTTCTTCGGTCACCCTGAGGTATATGTTGTGGTAGTGCCTGCATTCGGAATTGTTTCTGAGGTACTAGCTACAAGTGCTAGAAGATCAATTTTCGGATATAGGTCGATGGTTTATGCAATGGTAGGCATCGGCGTCGTTGGATTCGTAGTATGGGGACACCACATGCTAACCAGCGGTATGAGTCCGGCTTGGCGTGCTGCGTTCATGATTACTACTATGGCGGTAGCCATTCCTACAGGTGTGAAAATCTTCAATTGGCTAGCAACGTTATGGGGTGGCAGTTTAGTTTTCAAGACCCATACATTGTGGTCTCTTGGATTCCTGATAACATTCACATTAGGGGGTTTATCTGGAATGTTCTTCCCAGTTGCAGGCCTGGATACGCAATTCCACGACGGATACTTCGTTGTTGCTCACTTCCATTACGTATTCATAGGCGGTATTATTTTCGCATTATTCTCGGGTATATACTACTGGTTCCCCAAGGTTACGGGACGCAAAATGAACGAAACACTAGGGCTGTGGCATTTCCTAATTGCCTTCAGTTCCTACAATGCGGCATTCTGGCCAATGCATGCCGTAGGTATTATGGGAATGCCAAGACGGACTCATACCTATGCTGCAGATGCTGGATTTGCTGAATTAAATATGGCAATCTCTACCTTCGCAATAATATTCGGAATATCTCAGTTGCTATTGGTTTGGAACATCGTTCGCTCGGTCAAGAAAGGAGAACCTGTAGGCAAGGACCCATGGGGCGGATGGTCTCTAGAATGGGCAGTCACATCGCCACCTCCAACACCATCATTCGCTGTAGAACCAACACAGTATGATGCAAATGAACCAACTGACCATCACGAAACAAAGCTGGAATCGATACTCAAAGCACCGTTTAGATCAATGAATAGCCTTTGGAACAAGGAGGCTAAATCATGAGCGGAAGTTTACATGATGTCAAAAATGACGTCTGGATGAGGGCAGTGATTGTATCTGTAATCCTCCTATTTGTTGGAGGAGCAGCTTACGGTGCATTTGCCGTTGGAGTGGGTAGTGTCAAGAAGACCGACTGGGATGCTGCCGATGAGGTTCTTGTCGAAGCAAAAACGAATTGGAACCTGCTTAATGAGACTGAAGCTGGCGGGACAAGTGAGGAAGCAGCCGACATTCACGAACAAAAAAAGGATGCGCGTATAGCATATGATGAAGCAAAAGAGGCAGAAATAGACGCTCATCTATCTTACCTAACATGGATTACTGCAGGTAAAACACTCCTTGTAATGATGATTATTTACGCAGCATTTTACGGAATATCTGGATTTTACAATAGTATCCAACCAGAGGAAGAACATGACGACCATCATGGTGATGACCACGAGGAACACCATGGCTCTGCATCACCAATAATGATGGCAGCAGGTCTGATGCTGTTTATGATTGGATTCCCTGGATTTGTGAACACCTGCAAATCTCTGTTAGGTTTAGATTACCAAGCTGAGATGGGAGATTTCGGACTGTCAATTGTTGGCGCTGCGATAACCATAATTGGCATTGGAAATTGGTGGAATGAGGATCTCAAAGGGCAACATGAGCAAATAGCATCATCCGATCCCTTCCAGGGACAGGATATTCGGAAGGCAGGCATGTGGGTTTTCCTAATTTCGGAAACAATGGTTTTCGCATCCTTCTTCTCCTCCTATTTGCGAATGAGAACCGGTTGGTGTACGGAGTGGGCTGTTGATGCTGGAAAGTGCGAAGTCGTAGACACCATTACTGCATCGGACTTACTGCGACATGAAGTCGGAACTTTGTTGCCGGGGGCGATTAACACATTTGCTTTGATTATTTCCTCTTACACGATTGTCCTTGCATTGAAGGTTGCCAAGGACACAGAATGGAAACCATCTGAAAATGCCTTAATGGCCAAGATGTTCCCGACACGAAAAAAGGCAGTCAGAAATTATCTAATAATTACACTCGCATTAGGTTCGATGTTCATTGTACTAAAACTGGTTGAGTGGAGTCACTTAATTGCAGAGGGCTTCACAATTGATACACAGGCAGGGTCTATATTCTACGTTGCAACCGGGGCACACGGACTTCACGTTTTCATTGGATTACTAGTAATGCTATTCATGGTTTTCAAAGCTGATGTGCTCGAAGACGGGTACAATGAGCAAAATGGCCAAGGAATCGAGTACTTCGGTTTGTATTGGCACTTTGTGGATTTGGCGTGGGTTGCCATTTTCCCAGCATTCTATCTATACTGAGGCGATAACATGGGTGAACATAAGTATACAGGACCAATAGCAGGAATTTTCCAAAAAATGGCTGACATAATAGGAAAGGACGTTTATTACGTAAATTTCCTAATTTTGATGTTCTTTACTCTTTTTGAAGTAGCAGCGGTTTTCTTTGAAACTATACCAGGCACAGATATCAAGATCACAAGGACTGCAGTTTGGGGTGTTTTAATCGTTGTTGGTATTATCAAGGGGTATGGAATTGCTGCTTTTTTCATGCACTTGAAAGGAGACCCGTTCATTTACACTCGAACCGCATTATTCCCGATTATTTTTGCCGCACTAATGTTGTGGGGAATTGGCCTTTCTAACCCATCAGGCATCGATGAGTTACCATCTTGGTGTACGCCAAATTGGGATTACTCCTATGTCACAGAGTAATCATACTGTGTATTACTTTGATTAATGACGGCCTAGAGCCAACACTATGCGCTGGTCTGCAGTCCTGCTCGCCTTCTTGGTAGTGATTTCATCCAGTCCAATAATGGGTAACGGAAATGCAGGGAGCACTACAACTCCACATTCTACAGGATATGTCTTAGAAAGACCATCGGTGCCCAACCACGTTCTCATTGACCAGAATTACAATTATTATTCCCTTCAAAAAGGGAATGCTGATGTAAATGTTGTTGCCTTTATCTTCACAACCTGCCCAGACGTTTGCCCGGTGATTACTAGTAACCTAGTACAAGCAGAAGAAAAACTAGACGGAATAAACTATCAGTTCATTTCAATTACTGTTGATCCTGAAAAGGATACACCTCAGGTTCTAAGAAAGTACATGGAAAACTTTGGTGCAACATGGCCGCACCTTACCGCAGAAATAGAACAACTAGAAGAGGTGTGGGACGATTTCATGATATCGGTTGAGACCACCGAACTAGGAAATCATGAACACAGTCAAGAGCATGATGAAAACGTTGATAATAGTAATGTAAGTTCAGTAGTGGTTCTGATGCCAGATGGCAGTGCATCATCCAGCGAGATAAAGCCGACTGCCCTATCAAAATTAGAAACAGCAGCATTACAAAACGGCTGGACCCTGAACATAACCCAAAGCCCTGCAGGGCAAATTGTTACCGGAATTAATTATGATGACATTCCTCAAGACAATTCATGGTGGTGGGAGTTACACACGTGGAATGAAACAACCGACATGTGGCAGAATACTTCAGACGGGTTAGAATCAGTAGTTGATGGAAGTTTGGCAATCGCTCCAAGTTCTACAGATGATTCAATTATTCCTCCAGCGCAGGCTGAAAAAAATTCATTCACAGTTGTGCACGTAAATGGGTCAAGCGAACAAGTTGAAATTAACCAATCCAGTGCTTTATTTATGGCTATTTCCGCACTAGAGTCTTACACAATTACGAACCATGATTCGATACCTATCGTGGATTCAATTAACGATGTTATCCCTCCAGCCGATGGTTCTTGGACATGGCAACTATACTATTGGAATGAAAATGTAACAAACTGGGAGGAAAGCGAGTTAGCGATTGATTCACTTTACGGCAAGGAGCATATTGCTTGGGCTCCAAACTCAACAAATGTGACTGATATTCCTCTACCTGGTAGCAAAATGGAACACAAATTAGGACTTGTTTTACCGGACGGAACAACTGAACTATACAACGGAAATTACTTTGGATATAGAACGGATATTTCTGCTTTAGACCACACAATCCACACCTTAGACCAGAACGACGTACAATTTGTACTAGAAAATAATGAGTTAGCATCAATAGACAATATCGCATCGGAATTTGATTTGTATATCTGGCACGACATGGGTTCGTTCAGTCACTGGATGTCTACTTCAGATGATTCCAATGAGACCTTTTTGATGGATGATTCGCAACACTATGCTTGGGTAGCCAAAGGCCAGGACACCTCGGACTTACCATCTCCAGAAGATAACTTAAACGACGTCGTTGATACCTCAACCTCACATTCAACTCAAACATTCATCTTAGACGCAGATTGGAAACCAAAAATTGTTTTCACTGGATATGATTGGGATGTGGATTTGTTTGTTAAAGATGTAAAAAAGGTTGCAGGAGTGTCTTCAGATCCAGGTAACGATGGCCTTCCTGGATTTACCTTTACTATCTTACTTACAAGCATCGGACTGGCAATTATCGCTACATATCGCAATGATTGATTTAGGATAGATTCTTGAAAGAAATGCTCTAGGGCAATAATGAGCGGAGATCGCATAGCCTGGTATTGCGGTGGACTTGAAATCCACTGTCCCTCGGACACGGGAGTTCGAATCTCTCTCTCCGCGCCAAACGATTTCACATCAATTTTCGGTTGATATTTGGAAAGGGTTCAACAACTCAAGGCTACGTGGATTGTACATGGCCCGCACACAGTTGCGTCTGGGGATGCTGCTTGTTTTGCTTATGTTCATGGCTGGATGCATCTATTCCGATACTCCGCAATGGGGTGAAGGTGATGGTCAAATCCATGCAGAGATAAAAGGCGATGAAAGTGTCGTCATAAAATCGAAGTTGGGTGACGATTACGAAGAGACTATTGCACTAACAGGATGTGGAGACTCCAAAATGGAAATAAGCGGAATGCTAATTTCATCACAATTGTACTCAGAACATCCTGAGCTATCAGACGTCAGATCTGCAATGGGTGCGGCTGTTATCATACATGAGATGTCATGGAATTCAGCCAAAGCCGTCGAGGAAGGAAAAGCAGGCAGAATTAGCATAAAAGACTGGTCTGACCCATTTAATCCAAGTGAAGCCGTGGGGTCAAAACTTTCTGATAATGAAGAAGATTGGGAAATAATAGGAATCATCCCAGCGTCAGAGAATATCGCTAACGGGCTAAATGTTTTACAACACTGGCATCANCCAATTGAATTAACTGGCTATGNTCTAGANGGGGACGGGCTTGCTGAAGTAAATAGTGAGACATGTGAACTAGTTGGTCAGAANCATGGTATGGTAGTAACCAAAATAAAAACTGAGCAAGGTGTTGTTAGTCTAGATGGTGATCATGATGATGAATACTCGCTTGGTGATACTGATATCTTTGGGGGCTGGACATTTGTGCTGTTCTTCCTAATTTTCGGTGTCGGCGGTGGAGTTGGCCTCTACGTAGTTTCAACTATGGTGATACGTCAAGGAGCAAAGGCTACTGCAGAAACACTTCTTGGACGAGAAGGATTCGCAAAAGCTGTACAGATGAAGAAAGATCTGAGAAAATCGAAAAAGGAAGGGTTAGAGAGTCCTGCTGAAAGAGTAAAGCGGACACAAAAGTCATCACCTCCCCAAAGGAAAAAGAAAAAAGAAAATGATGTAGCTATTCCAGGATTTAGTTTAGACAGTGTTCTGCAATCAGATAGCAGTGATGATTTGCCAAAAACATTCGGTGGTGGAGGCTCAGTAGTTGTTACAGCAGAAGCAAAAGAAATCGAAGCCACACAATACAATGAAACTCCAATTTCTGAGATATCTAACAGACCGATGCCGTCAGCGGGAGTTACCACAACTCAGTCTCAGCCACCAAAGCGTGAGCATTTTTCTTCAAGTATGTCAAGAAGTACTGCTCAAACGCCCATGAATGATAACCAAAGCAGTGCCGGAAGACCGGTAAAGCGCAGGGCTGTTAAGAAACGAGCGACTACAAAACCTGAGCCTGAAGAACAATTGCCAGTTGAAGATAAACGTTCATCCGTTGTTGATGATGATTTCAGCGACTTCTCGTTCTAACCCCAAGGGACATCTTTAGCCCCACGGACGAGTATTTGTTCCGTATGCCATTCCAAAACCGCTGGAATGCGGATAATCGGTTCCCCATCAGCTTGCACCCAAGTCGGTAACGAAAGTGGTGTTTCTGAGACATTCCCCTTATCATTGACTGGCTTTATTTCGATTCGATTTGCTTTTTGTTGAGTAATCCCCCACTTTCCAATATGTTTGCCTTTCTTGATGGGACCCATAAGTGAAAGCATGGCAAGTCTGGACAATCGTGGTGCGAGTACAATGGAGCCATTTTCATCCATGGGAGTTACACCAGGACAGACTTGATATCCCCCCCCAAATGTTTCTCCCGTAGTAGCAGCAAACATAGTGAAATCAATAATTTCTGCATCGTTACCATCTATCTTCAACCAAATCTTCCTCCTTTTCCAAAATGGAATTGTCGTAACTCCGAGATAGGTGTATTTCTTTGTCCCTCTAATCCATTTTGCCCTTGACAACTTTGCTCGAGATATCGCACTTGTTATACCTGAATCTGATTCTAGAAATACCCATCTTACGACTGTTTTCTCGCTTTTAGAGGGACCATCCCACGGATTCTGTTGAGGTGCGGGGTAGTCTCCCTGCGATTTGGCAGGGAACCCTTCGAGGCGCCATGCAGCGCACCTCCTATCTATTCCGTTCAACAGAACCTCGATAGCGTCATCAATATTAGTTCTTGAAATCCCTTGGGTGATGGCATAATCATTTCCCGAGCCAAGTGGAAGAATGCCCAAAGGAATGTTTCCCCCTCGCAAAGCGCTAGCTACCTCGTGTACTGTGCCGTCTCCCCCAGCAGCAACAATCGGGCCATCGACATTTTTGTTTCTCAACTCCCAAGCAATTTCACTGGCGTGCCCAACCCTTTCGGTAAAATGAGTGATTACCTCAAATCCTCTGGATTCTAACTTTGAAGAAATAGCAGGCCATTTTTTCCCGCACGTGTGATCCCTACTCGCAGGATTTACTATGCAATGAATGGTGCCCATATTACAATTGAGAACTGGTAACAGACATGAATGCTCTTGTCACTGGTAGCCGATGAACTCATGTCTAATGCCTTTTCAGCCACAACCATGGATTGGTCTGCAAAGCAGCATGAATATATGCAGCGAGCCATTGAAGTCGCAGAAAAAGGAAGAGGGCAGGTTAGGCCAAATCCATTGGTAGGATGTATCCTAGTCAAGGATGGAGAAGTTATTGCTGAGGGTTGGCACGACCACTTAGGGGGTCTTCATGCAGAACAGATGGCCATCCATGATGCTGAAGAAAAGGGCCACAATACAAATGGTGCAACCGCGTATGTAACGCTGGAGCCATGCAATCATTTTGGCAGAACCCCCCCTTGTACAGAGGCGCTGTTGTGGGCAGGCATTAGCAAAGTCGTAATCGCTCATGGTGACCCAAACCCTATAGTCAGGGGCATCGGAATCTCAGTTCTAGAAAATGCTGGAATCGATGTCGAAACAGGCCTGCTCGAAGAAAGCGCTGCAACTCAAATGCGAGAGTTTTTGCACTGGTGTGAAAATCGAAGGCCCTACGTGACAGTTAAAGTTGCAGTTGACGTCAATGGTTCTGTCGATGATCTATCAAAGGATGCTGGGAGGTTTACCAGTGAAGATTGTCTGAAGGAAGTGCACAGATTACGCAAGGACTGTTGTGCAATTCTTGTTGGTGCTAACACAGTGATAAGAGATAATCCATCACTAACAGTTCGATTGATAGAAACCGAAAAACAACCTTTGAGAATTGTTATAGACCCTAATAATAAAATCAAATCTAACTCAAAGGTTCTGAACGATGGGCACAAAACCAAACACCTAACTGATGATTTCAGGGGACTAGAGGCCATGTTAGACATGTTGGGAGATCTCGAAATCCAAAGGTTACTAGTGGAAGGAGGACCGAGTACAATTACAAAATTCTTGGATCAAGGATTGGTGGATGAGTTCATTTTAGTTCAGTCGAATATTACCCATGAATCGCCAAAACTGTCAAGTTTTGATTTAACTGGATTCACTAAAAGTGTCGAAACGGTTTGGGGAGAAGAAAAAGTTACCATCTACACAAGGTGATTGTGTGAATTCAAACTATTCCGCAGCCATTGTTTTGCGTGGCTGGCACCCTGCTATAGGTAGGGCCGAGGCTATTGAGATGTTTCCAGAATCCAAACTTGAGCGCACCGAATCAAGACGAATATTGCTGGCTCATGGAGAAAGCGATTGGAATAGAGCGAATTTAATGTCAGGTTGTGAATGTGTTTTAGTTGGAGGTGGATTTGAAAAATGGGAATCAATAGAGAAATTAATTGATTCAATAACCCCCATAAAAAAAGACAATATTGCTGTTGAATGCTGGCGACATGAAGGTAAAATTCCGGTTTCGACCCGAGAAATTGAAAAACATATAGGCGGAATATTTTATGATGCCGGGTCAACCTTTGATTTAGAAAATCCCGAACACAGGTTTGGGGTAGTTTTAGACAACTCTGCTGGGTATGTTGCATGGGGATGGATGGTCGGACAAGGTCCGGGGAAGCACGGTTGGTCAAACATGCGAGCGAATAAAAGGCCATTTTTCCGCCCGGTTAGCCTAGAGCCAAGACTCGCTAGGGCGGCGGTAAATATCGATGCTGGAATTGGAGAAGGATATGTGATTGACCCGATGTGCGGAACTGGAGGTATTTTGATTGAGTCTGGTCTTACCAAAAGACCTACCTTTGGATTAGACTTTGATCCCGTGATGGTAGAGGGATGTCTTGAAAATATCAAGTGGGCAGAAGTTGATGTCAGAGTCGAAAGAGGTGATGCGACGCACTTTAGTTTCCCAGAGAATGTTTGCGCTGTAGTTGTTGACCCTCCTTATGGGAGAAATTCGCCTAGTGATGAAAAGCTAATTGAAGATGTGTTAGTCAATATTCTCCGGCATTCAATTAATTGCAAATTGGTTATTATTCTCCCCGTCAGTCCTGGCAGAGAGAATCTTGATGAGCAGATAAAAACAGACTTGAAAATTAAGGGGTTCGATATTCAGGCAGCATATGGTATACCTGTTCACAAATCTCTTGGGAGATTAATGGTTGTAGCCACTCCACAGCGTATTCACCAATAATTTTGCATTAGTAATAGCGAATTGCCATGAATGGAAATAAGGGTGTGATTCAAGAAGGAGCGGCTTTTCGGCGGTGCAGGGCAATTAGGGTAGTCTGGATATCCTTCCGGCCTTCGGAGCCGGAGACGTGGGTTCGAATCCTGCATTGCC
>PBGS01000030.1 GCA_002720115.1 Methanobacteriota archaeon | reverse complement strand
GACCACAAGTCTACTTCAAGTGAGCTGTCTGAATCGTATACAACGGCAATTTCTTGTTTTGAGTCCCCATCAACATCAACGATAACTGGGGTCGAACGGATGACATCAACGTTGCCAAGATTAACCTCCCAAGCAATCTTAGCGGTGTCTCCTTCGATTATTGCTAATCGACGATCAGTATTGTCGGTGTAGGTTAATACTGCGAATAGGTGTCCTTCTCCACATCTCTCCTTGGCTCCATTGGGTGAAGTTATAGACGCAGAAAAATCTCCAATTGCGACTCCGTAACCATCTGCTCCTAGGCCTGAATCGAAAGCCACCCAATTGATAGCTGGTGTTTCTATCGTTTCTAGCCCGGAATCACCGTGGGATGGTAAAGCCTTTGTGTGGCCAGGGTCTCTACCATACTGAGCCCATGGCTGAGACAAATAATCCCATGAAGTGGAGTTATCATCATCTTCTGCAGATATTGGATTTGAAATCACGACGGTAGAACCTAGCAAAATTAAGAGCATCAATACCGCTCTGATTTGCTTAGACACTTGACTCACCTGTTGTTATTGGGACATTTGGGGTAGTTATGGCTTTGGGCCCGTAGGGCCCATCTCACAGCGATAAATCAAGGGTTTGTTTTATTGCATGAACAGTACTACTCACCTAACGTGCTGTCATTAGCAGGGGGTATCATTCAAATAGGGGCCGCTGGTGGCGAGGTTGACTACGGTCGCAAATCTCTCCAGAGGCATAGCCGATGAAGGACGGATGAGGAAACACCTCAATCGTCCTTTGGCTACAATCTGGGCGAGGACAAAAGGTGTTAATATGTACAAAGTTGTCACTAAGGAAGATACTATTCGTATCCCTGCTGAATACATACGAAAAGAGAAATCACTTAATGAGCACATCGATCGTCTTGCAGCATCCGCATTCGAAGGAAGATTCGATGACAGTAACCGATTTGTTCTCGTAACGTCAAATCACGAGCCTATCGACCGCGGACGAATCATACATGGTGATGGTGCTATTTACCAAAGGGTCAGATTCGATGCTGTATTATTTTGTATAGAGGACTACGAGGTAGTGGAAGGAGCAGTATCTGAAGTAAATGACTTCGGAGCATTCGTTAGAATAGGGCCGATGGAAGCTCTACTTCACAAATCTCAGATTATGGAAGACCACGTTGACATTAATGCTGGAATGGGACTTCTCGAGGGTCGCCAAAGCGGAAGGAAACTTGGTGTCGGTAGTTCAGTAAGGGCTAGAATTGTTTCTCTGTCACCTGACACTAGCGATCCACGTCGCTCAAAGATAGGTCTGACTTGTAAGCAGACAGGCTTGGGTAGTCACGAATGGATTTACGAGGACCAGAACTGAATTAGGAGTTGAAAATTATGCCAAAAAACCCCTTTGCATGCAGCGAATGCCACCTTATCTTAGCCGATGGAGTAGACCAATGTCACACTTGCCCATCTGCACCTGTATCGTCTGATTGGACCGGCTATGTGGTGATCCTAGACCCCTCTCGCTCAGAAATTGCTAACAGATTGAACATCCCAGTGCCGGGTAGTTACGCACTCAAAGTGAACATCCGATAATGGAGGAATTGATATGGAAATTATTGAACGTAAGGAAAATCCACTTTTGAACAGAATCGAGATTGAATTCCGATGCAATCATGAGGGTGCGCCCACTCCGTCGCGTGCTGAACTACTGAATGGAATCGCCTCAATTGAACCAGGTTCAAATCGAGATTTTATTGTTATAAAGAATGTAAACACAAGGTTCGGAATGGGCTCTACCACTGGATTGGGAATTGTTTACAACGATAAGGAATCAATGAAAGTTGAACCGAGTTACATGCATGAAAGATTCGCTGAAATGCGAGGTTCATCATCTGAATCAGAGCCCGATACTGAAGAATCCACCGAGATATCTGGAGGTGAAGAATGATGGGAGACGGTCCTAAAGCTGGAGCAAAGTGGTCAAAATATTCTATCGACGACGGCAAACTCGTCAGAAAAGCAGAGTTTTGCCCAAACCCAAACTGTGGCCCCGGTGTTTTCTTGGCCTTACATTCTGATCGCAAATCTTGTGGTCACTGTGGATATACAGAAAAAATCGAATGATTTCATTGATCAGATGAAATCATGTGAGGAGTATAATCTCCCTGATTATCTAGAACCATCCAAACTCCGTCTTTCTCGACTAGTTGGACACCAAGATCTCTTCTAGGTACAGAATTGCCACGCAACATTATATCTTCTCGCCATGAGATTATCCTCCAGTCCGTTTTGTCGAAAACTGCGTCTTGTGCGGTTCCCCTGAGTTTTCTAGCAACAGTTATTTCTTCATTTTCGAGTTCCCATATCCACCCATCTTTTGAGGACAAAAGAAATTTTTGTCCGTGATGGAATACTCTCTCAAGATCGCATTCAACGTCGATTGTCCCCTCGTTTAGAATTTCACCGCTTTCTATACACAACTTTCTAAATTTGCCACTTCTTGTCCATACAAAGACTTCTTTACCAACAATAGAAATTTCTGCTATGTCATTAGACCTAGGCGGAGATTTTTCTTTACTATCAAAAAGGGGTTGTCTCCACATTTCGTTATCACTGGAATCAATACAATATATTCCTCTTGTCCAAAGTGCGAATATTATTTTTTGTCCATCTGAGGTTAGTGCTAAAGGCTCGGCATCCACTATATGACACCATTTAGAACTCTCAACCATTGCTGTATTACGGTTGAGCCTTAAATCGGCCTTAGAAATTCCGTTTTTCAGTGGCTCATCTATGTTTAGTAATGCCATTCTCGCCAACCTTAGGTCGTGGTCTACCCATGTTGCAATCAAACCTCGCTCGCAAATAGCAGCGTGTGTAATCTCGCATGGAAATGGCTTTTTTCTTTCTCCTTGGATAGTTATTCCACCATCCACATCAATCATGACATCGCTGCCATTGTATTGGAAGATTCTCCAAGGTGCGCTGTCCATGTAACCCCGAGAGGGGGTTAGATTGTAACCATTCCTTCAATAATCATCAACTGCACGGCTATGTATGGTCAGCCTAATTCTGGTATCGGGTGGAGATATTGCCTCTACTAATCAGGCTGAAGAACTACTGACCATGTGTGACTGGGTTGATATGGGTCTAGTTGATGGAAAGCCTGCTTATTCGTACAAACATGCACGCATGTGGTGGTTGGAAGATGGCTGTTTATGGGAAGATGACTTAGACAAGCGATGGAGAGAATCTACGGGAGAGAATCCTAGTGAAATAATATTTCCGTCACGACATTCTGCAGCGAGTGGCAACGCATCATTGACATTACATCCTATCGGAACAATGCAGGTTCCTGAAGACGAGATTCCTCCGTTTGGTGGCAAATCGGCAGATTGCCCTCCTCCAAACCCAAGGATAGCTGCATGGTGGCGTGAATTAAATCGGATTGCAAAAGATTTCTACGAGTTCGATTTATCACTCGAAACAACACACCATGGTCCTTGGTTAGAAACACCATCGTTGTTCATAGAGATTGGTTCTACCTCCGAAACATGGGGTCATAAACCGGCCGCATCACTTCTTGCTGGAATTATATACAGAGGCCTTGGACTAGATGGTGGGCCAGGCCTAGGAGAATGGGTTGGGAATGGACAAGTTGTAGTAACTCTGGGGGGCGGCCATTATGCTCCTAGAGCGAATTTGTTAGGGTTACATGAAAATGTGTGGATTGGACATATGCTAGCCACTTATGCATTACCTTTCATTAAACATGAAAATGGAGAAGTAAGCGGAATGTGGGAAAACAGTATTCGAAAAGCGATTGCAGCAACGAAAACAGCATTTCCCGGCGGAGATATAGTATGCAGTATGGATAAAAAAGCCTTCAAGGGATGGCAGAGACAGGCAATTCGCGACTTACTTTCAGAACTAGAAGTTCCTTTGTTAAAAAGTAAACAAATCATAGGATGAAAATGGTCAATAGTTACCTCCTACGAGGGTTAATCATGGTCGGGTGGTTCTCACGTATGGTGGTAGCGATGACCATACGAATGCCACGTTGGTTCGTTGGCTGGGTAAGCAGAAGATATGTTGCAGGACCAAAACTTGATGACGCGGTTAAGGTGATGAAAAGACTTGCAAATGAGGGGGCATGTTTTACAATTGATGTACTCGGTGAAGAGATAAGCTCGATGGATGAGGCTGATTTCTTTTTGGAGGAATACAAACGGGTACTCAATGCGATTATTGAAAATAATTTAGACTCTAATTTGTCGATAAAGCCCACAGCTTTTGGCATTCTTCTAGATAGAGAGAAAGGTATGGAAAATATTGAGACCATCGTTGGGTTGGCAAAATCGCATGATATGTTTGTTAGATTAGACATGGAAGATCATAGAGTGACTGATGATACAATTCAAGTCATGCTTGATATGCACGAAAAGGGACTTACGAATGTTGGGGTTGTCCTTCAAGGAAGACTCTTCCGAAGTTTAGATGACATAGAAAGCATTACAGAAAAAATTGGCTCAGCCGCTGATTATAGAATTTGTAAAGGGATATACTTAGAGCCAGAATCCATTGCGTATACGCAACGTAATGATATCATTGAAGCCACGAACAAATGTATTGACGCGATGCTCGATAGCGGTGCTTACGTGGGTGTTGCCAGCCATGATTATCCAGTGATTAATCACACATTGAAAGCTCTGGAGGAAAGAAACATGGGGCCATCAAAAGCAGATCCCAGGAAAAATGCGGCCTCACCTCGCAAGCAGAAAGGACCTGGATATGAGTTCCAAATGCTTCTAGGTGTGCGAGGTCCTTTGAGAAGGAAGCTGTGTAAAGAGGGACACACGACTAGAATATACATTCCTTATGGTGAAAAGTGGTATGAATACTCAATAAGGAGGCTGAAAGAAAACCCAACGATTGGGACTCAAGTCGCCAAGGCATTCTTGTTACCTTGGACAAATAGACCTTGATCATTTGCGTTTTTTCTTCTGTCTGCGCCCTGGTCTTTGTTGCTTAGGTTTCCCTGATTTTTCTGCATCAGGTACAATTGGATTAGGATTGTGACCTAGTTTACCCTCTTTCCAAGCCTGTCGTCTTTCTCTTGGAGTCCTAGGTATGTTTTCTTCTATTCTGGGTGGTTCATGCAAATATATTCGCTTTATTTCGTGTGCTGAAACTCTTCCAGTCATGGTTCTACCTGCTCCGGTGTGAATTGCACGAATTTTCCACTTTTGTCCTGCATGTTGCATTATCGAACCTGCTTTAAATTGCTTTTCTCTTTCAACGAATATTGATTCACTATCAGAGTATTCGCCTCGCGTTAGAGTTAGTCTTACCATCACAACATCCGACCTAACAGCGTTAATTCTACCAATTTTTCCAGCTTCCAATTTAGTTCTAGAGTTTCCAGTCTTAGTTTCGATTCGATTAATCTCCCAACTTGCATCATCGTGCTCAAAGATATCACCAAGATGTAACTCTTCATCATCATCAATTTCAATTTCCCCTGACCTGGTGTCTGCACCCTCACTGAGCAAGATTTGAATCAAAATTGGCTTGGGTGGACGTAATTCGACTGTGTGTACATGATTACAATCATGACATTTTAGCAAATAATTGAATCCTTTACCCGCTGGTTTTTGTTTAAGGACATCATGTCCACATTGCTCATTACAACCTGGACAATTTGTGACATTCTCAACGAGTTCCTCTTCTATGAAATCGTCATCCATATCACTACCTCAAGATAACCGCCTATTGCAATCACCTTTGAGTCTGTCGGAGAATAAGAAGACTTGTGAAGTGGAGGTGTTAGGGATAAGTATGCGCGAGGAGGTATTGGGTGCAGTCCTCGCCGCTGACAAAAATTTGTCTCGAGATGAACCTGAGGTTGCGGCTAATATTGGAAAACAATTAGAACATATGGGACTAGAGACATGGTCCATTTCAGTTCGCAGAAGAATACGAGACGCAGTCGCTAGATTAGAGCCTAAAACTGTAATTCAAACTGGCGCTGCAATTGGACACCTCTCTGCATGGTTGCTTGACCATTTCGAAAATAGTTCCGGTTTGGAACAGTTCCAATTAATAGAGGAGGGGAATAGGTTTGGTGTAATATTAACCAGACTTTGTCAGAGGTATTCTTCGGTTCCAACCAAGGTAGTTATTGGTGCTCCTTCATTACTCACTAGTGAATTGAAAGCCTGGACAATTTCGCGCACTGGTGATTCTCCAATCCTGGAGAGAGCCGATGTCATAATTGTTGACGCTCCTGCAGAAAGATTAGCAGGTGATATAGCGTTGATGCTCCCTCTTTTGACCGATAATGGTGTACTTTTCACAACAGAACCAAATGCACCCTCTGGAGATCGAGAAACCGACGATCCAGAAGTCGTTGGTTTCAATGACTGGATGGAATTAATACGCGAATCTAATGAAACTCACCACCTGGCATTCGCCCCACTATTTGGTGGGACTTTGGTTGCATGGTTGCCTAAGTAGATGGTGTAGCAGCATCGATTAAATCCTTCATTTGTAACATACCATATCCGTAGTAATCGTCATGAGTTTCTTGCCCACTACGTTTTTTTGAGGATTCGGCAATCCATTGTTTTAGATTGTCTAGCATTTGAGTTCCTCCATCTTTCAAATCAGGGTGTTCTTGAAACATTAACGCAATTGCTCCTGTAACGTAGACCGTTGCAGCACTTGTTCCAGATGATAAACCCCAGTTATTCCCTGCCATTATGACCGGGACTTTGTGTGCAGGAGCAACAATTTCTGGTTTTTCATCAGGACTATTCCTTGGCAGCATCGGAGGCCATAGCCGCCCGTTGTTGTCCCCTACTGAAGACCCAGACCATAGATTCCCACTAGAATCCACACCTCCGACACAAATAACGGTATCAACTATACCAGGCGAAGCAACATCCCCATCATCATTTGCACCACCATCGTTTCCAGCTGCTGCAACGACTACTATACCTGCATCATACGCACTTTCAACCGAGTCCTCAACAGCGTCCCCAAGAATAATCGAGAAACCAGATGCATTACCTCCTAATGAAAGCGAAATTATGTGCACGTTTTTCGAAATACACCAATCAATTGCTTCAGCAACCGTCGCATCGTTCCCCTCACCATTTCCGGAAAGAGCCTTTGCTACATACAGGTCGACATCAGGCGCAACACCAGTTAATTCTCCATCTGCGACTAGTATTCCAGCCATCATCGTTCCATGGCCGTTATCATCATATGGACTTGAATCAGACCCTATAAAATCCTCCCATTCCACTAAATTTGCACTTTCTAAATCCTTGTGGCTCATGTCTATGCCAGAATCTACCATGCAAACTGCGACCCCCTTTCCTGATAAGTGGTCAACAGAATCATATTGAACTAATTCATCAAATTGTTCTTCCTTCTCTAGAACTAAAGATGAAGGCCCAGTTAAACTGATATCTCCTGTGTAAATCATGTAGGCAAATATTCCTACCGCAAAAATAACAACACCAGTTGCAAATACTGTAATTTGTTTTATGAAATCTAAATCAGATTCGATTTCACCGTCTGGAATATCTGGCGCTGGTTGCATTTCCTCACCCCAGCGCTTGAACAGCTTCTACTAAGGTTTCAGCAAATAACTTGACTTCTTCTTCGGTATTGTAAAGGTAAGCACTTGCTCGTAGGGAACCGCTTTCTATTCCTTTATTATTGAACCAAGAGTGGACACAATGCATACCACTTCTGACCATAACGCCCGCAGCCTCATCGAGAAGTATCGCTATGTCGTGTGCGTCTATTGTATCCATCACCATTGAGCAAATACCGCCTCTCAAAGATGCATCTTCTGGTCCAATTATGTTTATGCCGTTTACATCTTTTACTATTGAAGTCATAATTTTGTTTAATTTCACCTCATGCTCATGCACATCATCTAAATTAAAACCAGAGATGTAATCAACAGCCGCATTAGTTCCTAGAATACCAGCATAATTTCCCAACCCGCCTTCAAATTTAGCAGGAGGTTTTGACCAAACAAGGGAATCGTAGTTTGATGTATCCACAGTACTACCTCCTGATTGGATAGATCGCATGTTCTCAAGTAAATCCATCCTACCCCATAGCCCACCCATTCCAGATGGCCCCATCATTTTGTGAATTGAAAATGCCATGAAATCAATTCCAAGTTCCTGGACATCTACCTTCATATGAGGAGTTGACTGAGCACCATCAATGCAAACTAGAGCACCATGATCTTTTGCAATTTTTGAGGCCTCTTTCACTGGAGTAGCAATACCGTCTAAATTTCCAACGTGTGATAGAGATACCATTTTCAGGTTGGAGCCAGCTTCAGCGCAAGCCTCCTCAAAAGCTTCGATGTTGAATGTGTTATCATCATTTGAGACTACTACGCGATGATCTATCCCTTTCTCTTCTTCCAACTGTAGCCAAGGTACGAGATTAGAGTTATGCTCCCTATCAGTTGTAAGTACAATATCCCCCTTTTCCCATGATAGTCCTTTAGCAACTTGATTCAGCGAGTGTGTTGCATTTTTTGTGAATATTATCTCATTTGAGTCTCTTGCGTTAAACATCCCCGCTAGTTTCTTCCTGCATTCCATCATTTTCCTTGAGACTGTTGTGGCATATCTGTGGACAGACCGTCCGCCACATCCTGGGGATTGTTCATAATATGACCGAATTGCCTCAATTACCGAACTTGGCCTGAGGGTCATGCAGGCATTGTCTAAGTAAACCGGCGGATTTGACCCATTTAGCGTTGGGAAGTCAGAACGTCTTTTTGAAAACATCACCATGCCTCCTTATCGGGAATGTAGTCCACTACAGGACTGTTTATGCCACAGCTTTTGCATGTATATCTTGTAGGATACTTTGAATCACATCCAGCACATTTTTCCCCAGCTACTCCTCTACTATTACAGTCTTCAATATCACAGTCAACAATCGTCTCTCCATTCTCATTTTGACTGATTGGAGCGTTTGCATCACATGCAGGACATTCACCCTCTTGTGCTAATATAACTCCATCAACAAGTAAATCTGCATCCGCAGCAGCTGCAGCTTTGGTTCTAACTCGAGCTCCTTCTCCAAGCATACGTTGTGGGAACCAGAGAATGTGCATTAATACGTATATCAAAATCATGCCACTCATGAGGTGTATTGTGTAAACACCGTAGTTACTTACCTCTCTATTTGCGACAAAATGTGCTCCTGACCAACCGTTTAATATCATAAAAGTGACCCAAAGACCAACCATTACACTCCATGAAAACAAACTATGTTCAGCCATGGCTTCCTCCATGACGCGTACATCTGCATGAACATGATTCTCTTGAACATGATAGTCTCTAGTCTCGATTACAGCTTTCCAAAAAAAGTACGTGAAGAAAACACCAACGGCTGTTAGCATCACTCCTAGTATGCCATCTGATAAGTTAGCGTCGATCGGAAACTTTGGTGCACTGACATGGAAAAGAACTTGGGAAAGCGAAATCGAGCCCCAAATTATGATTACGTTGATGATATGTCCCCTCATCACTGGAAAATTGACTGAGAGTTGAATAAAGAACCAAATCCAAAGAATTGCAGAAACTACAATTTGGAAAAATGCAAATCCTCCTATCTCAGAAATACCATCTAATCCTGTTACCTTAGGGTCACCACCTGCAAACAATTCTGTGGATACAGAACCTAGAACGAATGCCAGAACGCCTGTGAGCATTGTCAAAAAATGTGCTTGTCCCCACTCATGCCTCACTAATTTAAATTGGAATTTCCATTCATGTCGGAGTTTATCTATCGATTGTAGCATCGGATGTAAGTCAGCGAACTCTCTCTCTAGAGTGGTGTCACTCAATCTGAATGGCATGTCACCATGTGTGTCGACGGACATATCAGGTTCTGAAATAACACCGTCCGCCATGACTACCGGTGACGGTTTTCCCTTTGAGTCATTTCGGTTATATGCACCTTAGTTTTAGCAAGATTATTTTCTGCATTTTTGAACAATAATCGCTATTGTTTGCGAAATTCTGGATACGAAAGAATTTCTATTTTCCGGATTAAATTTTATATGCCATATCGTTTTTTTCAATACAATGGAAAAGGGACAAAACTTGGTGGCGAGTCAAGATAAAACCAATTATGAAACTCCGAGGCCTGTATCAATACAATTAAATTCGTTAAATCAAGGAACAGCGCCTCAATTGACAAATAACACCAACAATGTAAGTCCTAATCCTCAAAAATCACGCCTAGCTACGATTTTGGTAATATGTAGTTTGATTTTCATTCCTATATCCCTAATTGAGGATACTTGGTTAAGCGAGAATATTGATACTGATGTTTGGGGAGACACAACATTCACTCAAAACATATACATCGGGCTTCATGAAATAAAGATTGAAACGTGTGTCGATTACACAGACTGCGAGATAGATGAAGAGGATGGATTTTCAAACATATATGATGAGTGTCAAGACAATGTAGACAGTGAAGATGTCGATGAGTATTGTGGCCCTTGGGGAGAGTTCCGAAATGCAGGTATTACTGCTACAATTCTGATTGTANTTTCTTTTNTTATGCTAATTTATGCTGTAAAATTAGANTGGAAGGCTACTGAGAACAAANCTGCGATTAAATCAAGTGTAGTCAGTATCGTTGCAGGTGGATTGATTCTGATTTCGGTAATTATATGGAACAGTATGCTGCCTGATATTGCAGATGATCTTGAGTGGAGTTATGGCCCATGGTGGGCAATAATTGCATCTGTATCAGCACTTGCAGCAGGTATCATAGGATGGGTTAAATCTCAGAATCAAATCANCACTTNTGAGATTGATGGCGCCGAGAGAGAGATTTGAACTCCCGAGGGACAGGCCCACGCGATTTCCAGTCGCGCGCACTACCAGGCTATGCGATCTCGGCCGCAACCTTCCGACACTGATTAACTGTTTAACCGAAACGGTCGAATTTATNGAAATTTAATTCCGAATCGATTATATCACAATTGAAGGTCGCACAAAATACGCCACCATGGCTTAGTGGTATAGCACCTCATTGGTAATGAGGAGGTCGCGAGTTCGAGTCTCGCTGGTGGCTCCATGGACATCTTCTCTAGCATTTTGATAAACCACGGGGCAGGTTTCATAGGATGTGGCGGACCCGTAGGGTCCGGCTGAACTCATGAATGTTTTGATGCGAGTCCCAATTTCGGTATTTTTGGCAATCTTAATGATTAGTCATGTTGCTGCTGGGGCTACTAGTTTATGGAATGGNCCTCCAAGCATTTCGGGGACATCAAAAATCATTACCGATGCTTTCGAGGTGCCGGGCAATTCAACAGTAATCGATGCTTGGCTTCACGTAGATGAAAGCGGATATTTGGAGGATAGTGGTGGAGAAACATGGACTGGAAGCGACGTCCCTGGTAACTTTAGTTCCGGAGTATTAACCAATACTATTCTCGGTAAATTTGACGGGGCCATGTCATTGAGTCCCGACTCCGCAATATCAAACGTAGACACTTTCTCAGCTGCAAGTTTGCAATTACCATCAACTTGGTCGCAAACTGGTGGTATCTGGGAAGCCGTGAATCCATCAGGTTTAGGTGGAACTCTATCAGGATCTGTTAGGACTTTGAATCACGGTTTGGTCCCTGCAAATGCTGCAGATGGTGGTGTTGTGGCTGGAACAATGCCAGGAAGACCACTACCGGCTAACTCACTCGGTACACTTGTNGCTCCNCAGTTTTCGTTGCCATCTCCGATAAGTAATTTCAATCTTTCATTTTCACACTCTCATCACCTTGATGCACTTGATGGTGCCTGGGTTGAATACAAATTAGACAACGGCCAGTGGACCTACATTGTTCCAAATGGTGGTTACCCTTCTAACATTTCAGCAAATGCATCAGTACCAAACGGAGCGAACGGCTCTGGATTCGGTGTGTTTGGTAATGGAAATTTCTCAAATTGGGGAACGGTAGTATTCAATCTCGATAATATNTCTGGAATNAATAATGCGAGNAATATGCANTTTAGATTCAAGGTTTGGACCGGTGGGAATACTTCTGGAAAACCAGGATGGTTTTTGGATAAATTTTCAATTACAAACGTCGGAAACTCTGTTGGGCTATGGCATCATGGATGCTACACTCAATCTGCTTCAACATGCTATTACAGCAACAATGCACACTCTGCAATGGAAAGCGAAATAGACTTGTCAAATACTAGTTCAGGCTCAAAGATACAAACTCGATTAGAGTTTGACTTAGAGGGTTCTTCATATGACAATTTCTGTNTAGAGTTGTCAAATAATAATGGAACTAGCTGGACCGACATATCTTCGAGCACAACCTCAACAGCAACAAATTGTCGTTCAAGAACAGGTTCGATACCTGGTAGTGGATATACACTTCCAAANGGGACGATTGTTTATGATGAATCTGGGGCCTTCTTANTCCTGGATTTGCCCATACCACAATCCATGATTGGGTCTCAGAATACTTCAAAAATTCGTTACGTTGTACAGACGGACACATCTGTTGCATATGGCGGCTCGGTAGATAGCCGNGAAGGGTTAACAGTTGATTGGTATAAATTGGTTAATTCNAATGGATCAATACTNGACGNTAACAGTTTGTCGAATTCATCCNCTGCNANAAGTTATTCCATAANCGGCGGTGCAAATGATTGGTCTTTTATTCAGATNGGAACTGGGGGATTGACCGTATCTGATAGTTTGGAAGATGCCACTGCACTACCTCCTGGCGGTTGGTCTATCTCAAACCAAGGTAGTCAAATAGGCTGGGAATTTGGCTCTCTTTGTTCAAATTACTCTGATGGCCCAAGTTCGTTTCCCAGTGCGAGCCTAGGTTTTGGCACTAATCTCTGTGGAGACTATGATTCGAGTTCGGATAATTCANTTTATTCTCCTACATATTATGTCCCACTTGGCGCAAGCGCTAGGTTCGTTTGGAAGCACTGGATGTGCGCAGAGGATGGATGGGATGGAGGTGCTCTTTACATCTCCGTGAATGGNGGTTCATGGAATCAAGCCTATGTGAATTATTCAAATAATTCAAATTGGTATGATGGNACCATAACAAGTACATCTGGATTCATTGGNACAGATGTATGGGATGGAAGGCAATACGTTGCAGCCTCCGGGGGNTTCTCTTGCAGCAGTTCTGTGAATATTCCTTGGGTGAATATGGAATATGATGTTTCAAATCTCTCCGGTAANAATGTGTCATTTAGGTTCCGTCAAATTAGTGATTCAGCAGTTCAGGAACCAGGTTGGTATGTTGACGACATAGGACTTGAAGTTGATTGGTTTGAAACGGAAGGAACATGGAGGTCGCCNTTGGTTCAGGTGAATGATCTTGGCTACGGATTTGTAGATGCGGACATAATACTTCCCACAGATACTTGGTATGGTGTGAATGTACTCGATTCATCTGGCCAGATAATTCAAGGCCACANTAATACAAGCTTGCCATTATCCTTGGCTACAATTGATAGAGACACNCATTCTAGTGTCTATGTAGAATTAATTTTAGGTACTGAAAACGANTATTACTCTCCGCTGGTACGTGAACTATCGATTGGGGCGACACGATATTTTGGAGCCTCTAATGGTTGGAACATACCATCAACCATNACTCAATTATCAAATGGTAGTTGGGTCAATAACGGAGGAGTGACAACAATAGTAACTGGTGATTCAGGGCTATCTTCTAGACCAATGTCCTCAGCAATGCTAGAGGGCAATTTCTCAGGTGTGACAGCCTCACTGACTAAGTCTGGAACCCAGATGGTATCTGTAACATCAGCAGGGTCTTTGTTAGATTTAGGAGACATGCGTTCCTACATATCTCCAAGATTATCGTTCGCTCCGGGTGCTATTTTGGATAACCTCGTATTCAGAGGTTCATTTGCACAGCCTGCCCATGATGCATCTATCGATCTCGGAGACGATGGTGTGGTAGATTGGCAGTTTTCATCAAATCCGTCTTATGGATCGTATGGGTGGCAAACCTACATCAATTCTCCATCATCAACACATTCGCTCGAANTATTAGGAAATGGTACATTATCNGTACTTGTACCGAAGGATGCCAACATTCACACATTGTTACTAGGTCTAAATNCGAGCCCCAACTCTCAACCCCTGTCAATTTCAAGTGGTTCTGTTGCATTTTATCAAATTCCATTTGAGAATTGGTCTACAAGTGTAGTTTCAATTTCTAACCCTCAATTTNCTTCAGCGGGAATGCAAACAGANTCACATGGTAGAGAGTGGTCAAAAATTGATATTGATTTTTCATCCAACACCTCATTTGGTATTGGTTCGTTTGCATTGGGTTACAATCTACTTGAGAATGTGTCTGGATTAGGGCAGGTGGTCAAAAACTACCATGAGGCAAATTCTAACAACGGGCAAGTAGAATTCGTAAATGTACCACTATCCTGGTCTGCTGTCAAAGGTGGAGTTGCAATAGATGGGGGAGTCTATCACGAAAACATGATTACAAACCATCCGTTTAGTGTCCCCGTAACGTGGTATCCGAACGGTTTGGTTCAAGGATTTAGCACACAACACCATCACCTATTAGGCAATGAGAATATCGATGAAATACATTTGNTTGGTCAAGATTCTTCNGGGGATANTGTCTCTGTAGTTGTAACAAATATACAAAGCAACCCAATATTCAATCAAATCGATGGAACAGGGATGTTATCATTACACAACAATTCATCAGTAACTGAAATAGGTGGAAGGTTGGTCATAGATTGGCTATTCGAAGTGGATTGGGATTGGAATGACTCACAATCAATGCTGTGGTCAGCCCAAGGATACGAAATTATCGCCGGCAGCCTTGAAGGACTATCTCCTGCTACTGCACAGTCAGGTGGTGTTGCTACACAAGCGAGCGAGAACGATTTACAAATCGACTCGTGGAAAGTTACTGACCTCTATGGACACGAATTATCAGATCAATTCTCTCCATCGTATCCATTTTGGGCAAAGTCAGGAAGTCAAGTTTCTGTATCGGGGACTGTAAGATTTGAGAATACTCTTGACATGAGGCCTATGCAAGATCACTTTGAAGTCGCTGTGAATATTTCTGGAAGCTCAGTTGTGCTAAATTCAACAGGAATAGGGCAATGGACAGGATTAGTCACATTACCCGCCAATTATTCTCAAGTCAATTTAACCCCGTACATCATCCGTGCCGGTCCTGCTGCTGGAGCTTACGGAGCAGAGGACAAGACATTAACATCGCCAGTGAACATATTGATAGACTCCGAATCACCTTTCGCCTCAAATATACAGGTTAATTCCGGTCAAAGATTAGTCAATGCAGATGGATATACGTGGGACCCAGTATCTGATTTATCATTGCAGGTAACTATAACAGATAACCAAGCATTGGGAGATTCTGTTAAAATTCATTACTGGCGGGAGGTTTTAGATGACACAAATCTTGACGGTATTGCTGATTATTCTGAATACAGAACAATGACAANATCGCTACCCGAAGGCGTCGCTGGAGAGCGTACTGTAACTTTTAGCGGTATCGAAGTATCNGGTCTTGATACAAACGCCAAGGTATCAGTTTTCTTTTCAGGAAAAGATTACGCAGGTTACGATTTGGTGAACGGAGGTGCTGCGGGTCTAACCAATGATATGGCGACTCTAATTGTCGCAACCAATGAACCAACATCAATTCCAAGCACTTCGCTTTCATTAGATACAATCAATGACCAGTTNTTGGTCGGGCAGACTCANAATCTTACNATGGAAATAAGTGACGCCAATGGCGTTGATTCAGTAGATATTGTAACCGTGAGTCTATTGGGTGCTGATGAAAACACAGTAGGTGTTATGAGTTGGGAACCAAGAAATGGCGAAATATACACCACTAATGGTTCTCAAGTAGAACTTCATGATGTTATCACAACTCAAGGGGNTGGAGACTCATGGTTGGTTTCATGGCATTTCAGCTTGGATTGGACCTTTGATGAAAATTTGCTCCCTGAATATGCTCTCCCATCTATAATAGTCTACGACGATGATGATTTTAACCCAGTTTTGGTGATGACAAACCTTGGAGAGATTCGATGGCAATTAGACAACAACCTAGAGGTTAATGTTACAGAAATGTCAGATAATACTCCTCCAATTTCTTCAAACTCAGCAGAACACATCTACGTAAAACCAGGGGACGACCTAACTATCNTAGGGAGTGTTGTGTATGAAAAATCTGGTGCTATACTGGAAAAATTACCCCCCCAGGGACTTGAAGTCGCTATTACGACTATGTATGGAAACGAACCATTGCAATTTTATGGCGAGGTTACATCTGGTGGCCTGTGGGAAATAGGGGTCTTGTTGCCATCTAGATCATTATCTCAGCCTAATTTAGTGGTGGAATATCAGTTAACTGGAGTACAATCTCCCGGACAAGATACAACATCGATTCAAACGATGATTACAGTTGACGAAAAATCACCAATCGTTCAGTTTTCAACAGCACCACTCACGCTTGATGATGAGGATTTAGACGCCCTCCAATTCTCGGTTTTAATTATTGAAGAGGGAGGGATGCCTAGTGGNGGNTTGCAGGTCAATTGGGCNTTCCTTAGAAATGGGATAGTACTACCCGNTGGNCAATCAAGTGCAAATATTCCTTACCTATCCGATAATGGTGGAACTTGGACATACTCAGGAACTGTCGACTTCACAGATGGAGTTAATGTTACGCTGACTGATGGTGATGACTTGATTTGGTGGGTTGATGTCACAGATCTTGCAGGTAATACCGCAAGTGGAACTGGGCTTTCACAAATTGACCCAATGAACACATTGTTCACAGTCCTATCTTTCGATGTGACTGTAACAAATATTGAAATTTCACTGGCAACGGGAGGCTCTCCAAGAGGTAACGAGGTCGTAGAAGGGACAGAAATTGCTATTGTGGTTCAGGTAAGGAATCTAGGAACAAAATCAGGAACGGTATCGATTGAACTAATGGAAGATTTAGGAGAGTCTCGCAATTGGTTGTCACATGGAGCCGTCGAACTCTCACTTTCGCCAAGCCAGAGTTTAGAGACTATACCGCTGTTGTTTGAGACTTATGGAACAGGTTCGCAAAATTTGCACGTGAATATTACTGGAATGGACATTTGGGTACAGAATACAAATTTCCCACATTGCTATGAATTTGCTAATGTAATTTCATGTGACTTGGATGTTGAGAGTGATATGCCGAGGGTTGTTAGTCAAGATAGTGTTGATTCGGGTATTGATGGAATGACTCTTACATTGTCAATAATGGGTATTTTATTGCTGTGCGCTGGCGTAGCAATTGTTGTGTTGCTACGCAGAGACAATTCTGATGAGAGTATATTCTACGATGATGACGATTGGGAAGATGAGGATGAAGAAAAAGANGAAAATAAGCAAGTTGAGCCAATCTTGCCACCAATAAAATCTGAGGTTTCATCATTGGATGAGGCTTCATTGACACTAACATCAAGCATTGAGTCAAATTCAGAGTTGGAAGAATCATCAACAAACAATGAATCAGTTGTTACAAAAAATACTGACACTTCATCTACTGATATTGATGGTAGTGCTGACAAGGATCCTTGGTCTGATGTTGAACACTCCACGGAGAAATAAGAGTTCGAAAACGCGCGCCTTTTCGAATAATTAACCGAAATCCATTAAAGCCTGTTTTTTTGATTGGTACATAGAGAGAAACTCTCTCTGGATGGGATTGGTATGACTACAAAAGGCGCAAGCAAGAATACGGAAGACCGTGTTCGAGAGTTACAAACACAGGTTGACGATTTGAAGGAGTTAGTCAATACGCTGTTATCAGTTATTTGTGAAGAGCCAGATGGAGTGGCATCAGGAGCTGCTCCTTCTTATGGCCAGCCAAAGTTGGATTACTGTATGTGATCATCCTTTGATAACTGCAATAGGTGTCATTCTAGCTATTGGCTTTGCGAGTCCAGCTTTCCTTGATAATTCAATNACTTCGTCTACATTCTTATACGCATCAGGGGCCTCTTCTGACATTATATTCGGTGTATTGGCGTGAATCCTTATGCCTTTGGCTTCTAGGTCCTTTTTGAGTAAGTTACCGTCAATGGTCTTTTTTGCTTGTGACCTAGATAATAGCCTACCAGCCCCGTGGCATGATGATGCAAATGCTCGGTTGCTCTCCATACCTTCCAAAAGCCAAGACCCGGTGCCCATATCGCCAGGTACCAGCACTGGTTGTCCCGGCATTGCTCTAGTTGCACCTTTTCTATGCACCATGCAGGTACACCTTTCCCCATGGATATGNTGTTCTTCTTGCTTAGCAATATTATGGCTGACATCATACAGTAGACGTGCTTCAACATCCATTTCCACAGCAAGTGTTTCTCGAAGCCTGTGCGTTAGAGCACTGCGGTTAGCAAATGCAAAGTTTGCGGCTCCATTCATGGCGTCTAGGTACGACTGCCCCTCTTTGCTGTGAATCGGGGCTGCAGCCAATTGCCNATCTTGAATTACAAACCCCCATTCGTCGTTGTACCAAGCACCTTGTCTATTNCGATATNTGTCTTCTAGGCCCCTCACATGGTCAGTACAAACTTGGTGGCCAAGACCCCTACTTCCAGAATGAATCATACATACTACCTGTCCTTCATACAGGTTGTGAGGGTTGTTTTCGTGTACCGATTGGACGGCTTGTAATTCCAAAAAATGATTCCCTGAACCTAGAGTTCCGAGGGCCTTAAGACCTCGATTTAGCGCACGCTGTGAAACTCCTTCGTCAGTGTCCAGCATGCCGTTGGATTCTATGTTACTCAAATCTTCGTCNTATGCAAAACCTAGGTCAACCATTGCATTAGTACCTCGAGATATAATTTGGGTCAAATCAGATTCTGAAATTTTTAATCCTCCTTTTCCCGAACCGCCTGAAGGAATTCTACCATTGAGCCTACCAGCAAGGCGATCGATATTTGGTATATCATCTACACTACAATCTAGTGCCATCATTCTAACGCCACAATTGATGTCAAACCCGACACCTCCGGGAGATATGGAACCTCCCTGTTCGCCCCAGTTTAGGTCTGTTGCAAGGACTCCTCCTATCGGAAATCCGTATCCAAAGTGCCAATCGGCCATTGCCCAAGCCTCTCCAACAACTCCAGGCATAGAGGCAATATTGACGAGCTGAGATATCGACCTATCATCACTACTCTGGGCCAGATGCTGCGGACTGGTTACGACCATGGCGTCAACATTCATTGAACCATGCTTTTGAATCCGCATTAAACCATCACTTTCAACCTTGAGATGGTTCTTCCAATCAGGTCCGGCCACAGTCTTGCCAGTGCTTACATCACTTCATTCCTGCGCTCTAGTAGGGATGGTTTGAAGGAGTATTGTGAATCCCGTCTTTTTGCCCGTAGGGCAAGTGATACACATGGGTCTACCTCCAATCGACCTCAAAGTATTCCATGAAAATGGATATGTTCGTCGCCAATGCCGAGTCTCAAATCTATGGTTTTGGTCGTGTGATGACACTCGAGAAACATGTGGAGATACCGAAGAGGATGAATACACTTTCATTGGGGCGCCAATCATCAAAGGATTTAACCAACGCGGGAAAGATTTGAAAGATGCAATGCGAGAGGAGTTCATTGGTTTTTTTGAAAAACTACAACACACAAGGATTGAACCATATCCTGTATTAGCNAGATGGCGAGATGATATTCATTTGACAATTGCAAGCATTGCTGATTTTCAGCCGCATGTTACTTCGGGTGAAGTAGAACCTCCTGCTAATCCTCTGACAATCTCCCAACCATGTATTAGGCTGAATGATATAGATGCAGTTGGACGCTCAGGTCGACATTTGACTACATTTGAGATGATGGCTCATCATGTATTCAATAGACCTGATGAGGATAAGATGTACTACTGGATGGAGGAGTGTGTAAGGTACTGTCACAATCTTTTGTGTGATACATTCGAAATAACTCCTCAAGAAATCACTTACGTAGAGAACCCGTGGTCCGGAGGAGGTAACGCAGGACCTGCGGTTGAAGTCATAGTTGGTGGTTTGGAATTAGCAACACTTGTTTTNATGAATTTACAAGAAGATGAAAGTGGAGATGTCGAAATAAAAGGAGTCAGATATTCGGAGATGCCACTGCAGATTATTGACACAGGATATGGATTGGAAAGATTTTGCTGGGCTGCTGCTGGTACTCCAACCATATACGAAGCAATATACCCAGAAAGCGTGTCGTGGTTAAAGGAGAAAGCAGGTTTTTCCGCTGACAGATATAATATGACAACCGAGCAAATGGATTCTTTGTTGGGAGAAATGAGTCGCCTGTTCGGCATCATGAANATAGAAATTGGCAGTGACGGTGNGAGAATGCAGAAATTATTCCTTGATAGGTTGAGTGAAAGAGGGCATTCCATTGATGAGGAATTGTTTACGTCGATTACCGAACCACTTTCNAAAATCTACGCAATTCCAGATCACATGCACGCTTTAGTGAATATGTTGGGNGATGGTTTAGTTCCATCGAATGCCAAAGCAGGTTATCTTGCCAGAATGATAGCAAGACGTGTTCTNAGAATGAGAGATGATCTAGGTCTCGAGATTGATTTAGCNGATTTTGCTCTTCATCATCTCGATGTAAATTATGATGCAGACAGAATGAAACAGACAATAGACGGCTTGATAACTATTCTTCGGGGTGAAGAGGAAAGGTACGAGGAAATGTTAAGGAAGGGAAAAAANGTTGTCAACACTGCCATAAAAGATTTCCCAAANACCATAAAAGAACTACCTGATGAGATTTTGTTTACTGTAAATGACAGTCATGGTATCTCTCCAGACCTTGCGATTAATATTGCAAAAGAATTGGGTTGGAGTGAGTTAAAATTACGNACNGGATTNAANGCAGAAATGGCAGAAAGACATGCTGNCATGGCTAAANCAGCAGCNAAGTCAGTCACTCCAAAGCCACTGCTGAANTTCGTTCCNGACTTACCGTCNACTATCCCTCTATACTACGACAATGTCTCACAACAAAATTTCGAAGCTAGTGTTCTAGCATGCCTTCCCCTAATAGGCGAAGACATACCTAAAGGCGCATCNCATGGAGTAATTCTTGACAAAACCTGCTTTTACCCAGAGGGTGGAGGCCAAGAAGCAGATTACGGAACTTTGGTATCTAATTCATCATCGCTATCTGTTCTTGATACAAGAAAATTAAACGGGATGATAATTCATTTAGTGNATGGAGAATTTGAAGTTGGGGATATGGTTTATGGNCAACTCGATTGGCCACGGCGTCTCCAACTCATGGACCATCATACCTCTGTACATATCGTTGGAGGAGCAGCGCGTAAATTACTTGGCCCGCATATCTATCAAGCAGGAGCAAACAAATCGGTAGATTCAGCACGTCTCGATATTACCCATCACAAAAGGTTGGGAAGATCAGATTTGGACGCAATAGAATCTCTCGCTAATGATGTATTGAAGAGTGTTGCTAGGACCGAAAAAATAACCCTNAGTAGAAAAGAAGCTGACGAAAAGTATGGTTTTGACCTCTATCAAGGGGGTGCACCAAANGGAGGACAAATTAGAATCTTGAGAATTTCCGACCATGATATACAAGCATGTGGTGGAACTCACCATGATGAACCAAATAGGATTGGCCAAATCAGGCTTGTACGTTCTAATGCCGTTCAAGATGGTGTAGAAAGATTGCACATTGTTGCGGGGAAAGCAGCGATGGATCACGCACGTTCTCAGGAATCAATTCTGCGAGATACCTCCGAGGTTTTTCAAGTGCCTGTGGACGAACTCCCATCTACTGCTAGTAGATTTTTTAATGAATGGAAAGANCAAAGAAAGAGAATTGAAACACTAGAAGCAGAAATTGTCCGCTTAAGAACTACAGATAGTGGAAATGATATGACCGAGATCGACGGTGTTCGGGTAGTTATTATGGAGGTAGATGGAGACCTAAAACAAATGACAAAGATGCTNAAAGAATTAACTTTGGATTTAGAAAAACCAACTCTGGCGGTTCTTGGTAGTAGAGTTGGAGGTGGCAAACTTATGGTAGCAACTACTGAAAATTCAGTGGCGAGTGAGAGATATAATGCTGTAGATATCTTGAATTCGATATCATCTCATATAAGCGGCGGAGGAGGCGGGAGACCGACTTTTGCTCAGGGAGGTGGCTCAAAGCCAGACGGGTTGCCTGATTCTCTGAGTGCAGCAAAAAAAATCATAGGTGCTTAAGCGCAGCGGCGTCAAAACCAGAGACTGCAAGGGAAATTGCTTCAGTAGGTGTGAACCATTTGTACTCCGAAATTTCATTCTCTTTCAATTTGATTTCTGAATCGTCTNCTACCCAGGATGCTTGATATGTAAAGGAGACAAAAGAAATTCCTTCATCGTTAAAGATCCGCTGAGTAATTACTGGGGGAGAATCACTGAGATTTATCTGGATGCCCATTTCTTCAAATGTTTCTCTAACACAACCGGTAGATGGGTCCTCATCGTGGTCCATGTATCCTCCCGGAAGTGTCCAGTGTCCTAANAAGTGACCTCTCTCAATTTTACCCATCAGAACTTTNCCTTCTGAATTTAATACCATCACCTTTGAAACTAATCGGTGTATTGACCTGTAAATCGATTCTCTTGCAACAGGGTGTACGCAATCGTCGC
This sequence comes from Methanobacteriota archaeon, assembly GCA_002720115.1. Classification (GTDB taxonomy): domain Archaea; phylum Thermoplasmatota; class Poseidoniia; order Poseidoniales; family Poseidoniaceae; genus MGIIa-K1. Next base: position 36,693 of record PBGS01000030.1, on the reverse strand, counting down.
TAATGCAATTGTCTTTCCACGCCCATTCTTTTGGCCATTCGATACGTGGGTGAGCTTTTATCACCTCATGTCCCATGATGTTGAATCGATTTTTCTCTTCCCAATCTATTGCCAAGCGTTTGGTCTCTTCTGCTGTCGGGAATCTGTATTTTGTTACACCAACATTGTTCATGGTAGGTAACTGCGGACCATCCCCAGATGAATCCACCAACAAAACCTTACCGTCATGCTCAAGGTAGATAACAGAGGTTGGATGTTCCATAATACCANCGACTACTCTTCCTCGTTTGAATTACTCGCATTTTCGTGATTGTAAATTGCTTCTTCTAGTAGGTTGGTTTCTTTTATTTTTGGATTACTTTTAATCTGTTTTGAAACCTTAGCGCCTAGGTTTTTCAGATTCTCGGTCCTTCTTAATACATTACCACGTCCATCTTTTAGCTGATTTATGGCCTTGTCATATGCATCCGTTGCTTGTTTCAATTCGAAGCCCAAAGTCGTAAATGATTCCAAAAATAGAACAATCTGGTCGTGTAATTTTCCAGTTTCAGATATCAATTTCAGCTGATTAGTTGTTTGGGCCTCTCGTTTCCAAATTTCTTTAATCAACATGAGAGTTGTTACTATAGTTGTGCCTGTTACCACCCTCACAATGCTATCTTTGGCAAATTCCATGTAAAGGTCGGGATGAGTACGCATCGCAGCGCTAAAAGCACTTTCCAGTGGTACGTACATCAATACAAAATCGACGGTATTGATTCCTTCTAGGTTGTGATAATTTTTGGCAGCAAGACCCTTTGCATGATTTCTTATTGAATTGCAATGCTCTTTCATGGCAAGTTCCATTTCAGTATCTGATTGAGCATTTACGAATTTTTCCCATGCGGTTAAACTTACTTTGGAATCAATCACAATTTGTCTGTTATCAGGTAGATTAATGATGAAATCAGTTCGAGGTCTTGACCCATCTTCTTGAGTAAAGTTAGTTTGTGTGAGGTAATCGGTTCCCTTTGTGAAACCCAACGATTGAAGGAGATTTTCCAAGACAACTTCTCCCCAAGCACCCTGGGCTTGTGAATCCGCTTTGAGTGCTCTAGTTAGGTTATTAGTCTCCTCAGACAGCTTAATACCGAGTTCAGAAACTTTGTTTATTCTCTCCTCTAATCTAGTTCCTCGCTCAAGAGATTTCGCTTCAATATTGTTCATGTTTTCGTTATATGATTTCATGGCCTTTGCTAGCGATTCTGTGGCTTCGCTAAAGGANGCTGATTTTTGTGCATCGGCCTTTGCGACAACTTCTTCGAATGCTTTCTGTGCAATAATTTTGAATGTGTCTTTCATGTTATCTTCATAACCTTGAAGNGAATCNGTCAAAGTNGATTCTTTAGCTTCGAAACCGGCCATCAGAATGTTNGATTCCAGTTGAGCCTCTTTGACTAAACGTTTTGTCCTCTCATTTCCTAGATACCAGACTAAAATCACAACGATTANTGATAAAACCAAGTACAATNCATNCTCCAAGAATTCCACCTACTGGGAAACTCGCAGGCAGGGGTTTTTGAACCCATCCATGACGAATTAGTGTAGATTTGAAGTATAACNGGGTCATGGCATGCACATGGGAGTCACACAATTGAACGAAGGTATGTGGGCNATGACATACCTCGTCGTATGTGAAAGGACAAATAAGGCAACTCTNATCGACCCTGTGTGGGACAACCTTAGTGACTACCTTTCAATAATCGAGGAACAGAATCTCGAATTGGTTTACGCAATGGCAACTCACACCCATGCAGATCACATTACTGGATGCTTCCAATTAGCAGAGGTTACAGGTTGTGAGTATTTGATGTGGAATGATACACCGTCGCTTGGTGTAACGATTTATGTCGATGAAGAAACATCGATTTCTATGGGGGATTTAGAATTCCATTACCACCATGCACCAGGACATACTGGAGATTCCATGATAATNGAGTGTGGNGACCANATATTTACGGGNGATTTCCTTTTCACTGGGGAAGGTGGCGTTGGTCGTGATGACCTTCCAAGCGGCAGGCCTCATCAGCACTGGCAAGCACTTGACGTTTTAGAGAGATTTCAAGGTGATGTGATTGTATGCACAGGCCACGATCCGCCCGGAACAGAAATGAAATCTCTTGGTTGGAACAGAGAAAATAATCTAGTTTTGAAAATGAAAACTTACGAGGAATACGCTCAATGGCAGGAATCAACCTCGGCGGTTTTGGGTTATGTTTCAAAAATCAAAACCGCCCTGCCTGCTAATATCTTTGCTGAAATACCGGATGAAATTCCGTGGATGGAATAATCGCTACAGTGGATTTTCTGGGCTTTTGAGTACGCTATCATGAGCAGTCGGTAAGTTATCTAAGTCTGCAAATGTCAAATTTTTNCCCGGTCCTATTCCACCTTCAATTCTTTCAGCCATTGAACATCTAACATTGAGTTGTATCCTACCTCGATTTCTTGTTAAGTCGTATGATTGGGGATTCAGTTTATCAATCGCTTGTTTTTCNAACTCTTTGCGAATAGTTTTCCCATGCCACCAGGCATAACCCCATTGGAATGTNACACCTACTGCNGTTGCACAATAAAGAACCATCAAAACGGTAGCTGAGAACAGTATTGTATTTCCATCGTCTCTTGCTTCTGACATCAAATCTCTACCTAAAAGGAATAGCAAACCAACTCCTACGATTGGGGTCAACATGGAATCCAACCAGTCTGAAATCGGTATAATTCTTCCACGTGCAGGGTCAACTAATACTANGTTGGATTCAAGTGCCGTAGCAACTATTCCAACAATTCCTAGAAGGATAATATAAAACAGGCCAGCAAGNATGAATTCCACGATTTGGGAATCTAATCTCAATGTCCAGTGTATGATTAGCCATGAAAAAAGGCCCAAAAAAACAACCCTAGGGACTTTGTGGAAATGGACTGCAATGTTTGATGCATCTACAACTTTCGCATCATTACTACAATGATCATTACCTGCGTCAGGAATGTGTATAATCTGTTTTCCAAACCATGTTTCGAGTAATTTAATTGCATTTATCAACAGACGTCGTCTTATCAAGAGNACTTCCAAAGTGTACAAAACAGGAATTCCAAGTATGATTATAGGGAGAGATATTGCTGCTACTACAGGCAGGATAAATAACATGGGAACAAGTAAAAAATGGGTCAGNGTAAGCGGATATAGCATGTCGGTTTCATTCAATTTTGCACGGCTAGCTTTNATCCCAAGCCTCCTTGCTTCTTCATCNAAAACATCTCGAAATTGTTCTACTTGCATGCCTGCATCTAGAATTTTTTGGACTGTTGACCGGTAATTTCGTTCTGCGGGTCCNACACCGAGGATTACTGCCTGATACAGTAATTTGGCAGGTAATGCCAGAACTAAAGGAAGTGCTAAAATTCCGATGGCCCAGACCAAATTCTCGATATCTAGNCCCGAGGCCATGGTTGGATGAAGACGCTTCCCTTCAAGAATGTTCATGGAGGGCCTACAAATAAACACCNCATAATGGCCCGAATTGCAGTAACCGATGGAATGGCCCCCTCGGCAGTTGCAGTATTGGAAAAAGCCGGACATGAAGTTGTTTTGGAACACATAAAAAAGGAAGATTTGCTTGCTGGTGAATTAACAAATTTTGATGCNATAATAGTCCGCAGCGCAACCAAATTACCAGCAGAGGTAATCACTGTTAGCGAANGATTGAGGGTTATCGCAAGAGCAGGAGTTGGCGTCGATAATATTGATTTGAAAGCAGCTGGCGATTCAGGAATACTGGTNGTTAACGCACCGAATGCATCCACACAATCAGTAGTTGAATTAACCATTGGCCACCTTCTTTCATCTCTTCGGCATATNCCAAAATCNGACCGAGGNATGCGACAAGATAAATGGGAGAAAAAAAAGATGNGAGGNACTGAATTATCTGGGAAATCTTTGGGATTAATCGGTTTTGGNAGAATAGCACAAGGAGTCGCTAAAGTTGCCAAGAGTCTGGGTATGGAAATACACACCTATGATCCATACCTTCCTCCAAAAGTAGCCAAAGCNCANGGGGCGTATCTTCACAAAAAAGTAGATTCATTGTTCAAGTCCTGCACACACATTTCCGTCCATTGTAATCTAACCAAAGAGACTCATCATCTGGTCAACGCAAAACGAATGGCTATGATGCCAGGCAAANAAGGTGGGATAAATTGTGGTAATCATATTGTTAATTGTGCGAGAGGGGGTATTGTAGATGAGGATGCCTTGCTAGAGGCATTGAATAGCGGTACGATTTCTAGTGCGGCTTTGGATGTTTTCGAAGTTGANCCATTGCCCCTTGGTTACAAACTAATTCAGCATGAAAATTTNCATGGGACTCCGCATATAGGTGCCGCCACAATGGAAGCACAAAACAGAGTCGGGATTGATATTGCTAAGACTGTAAACNTAGCGTTAAGGGGTGTCCGACCCGATACTACAGTTAATTCTCACTATCTTGACTAGCCCTGTCCAGTAGTATTAGATAACCAAGAACCATTTCTGCAATCAGCATNAGAANCANGCTACCCCATCCNGCGGAAACTGTGTAATCTANTGTGACTGTGAATTCATCAACAAATGATTTAGTCTCAGTTTTATCACTGAAAGGCCAAGGANTTTCTTCTTCATCCTCGTCATCTTCTTNTGGTTCCTCCAGTGAACCTATGATTATGTGGAANTTTTCACCGTCCGGAATCCAATCAAATTTTGAATCGGTTCCGGATGATGGACCACCAGCAATGTATTCTATTGAAGCATCGCAAGACACAATTTCTCCTTCTGAATTCCCGGGTAATTTATCCAGTGATTCATACTCGTCAACTGATATTATTCCAATCCAAACATTNCTATCGTCCCATGTGGCAACGACATTTATGTCTATTATCGCTCCTGCACCCGGAACATTGTCAAATGAATCCTTTGTTACCCCACACAGACCAGCATCTGGCTTAGGAACATCGGGAATGACTTCTTCGCCNGAATAGCCAATTANTGAGCCAATNAACACAANCCCGAGNANTGTTGCAATTACAGACTTCAAGTTTGCCATCACTGNNCTNTGAGANTTTCTTCTTCATCAATCCATCTGTCNCGCGTTCTTCAAAGACCTCCGACATGAGAGTATAACCATGGCGGGGAGGATTTTGATTCATTGCGATCTCGATGCTTTTTATGCCGCAGTTGAAACCTTGCATCATAATCTAGATCCAAATGTACCTCTAATACTAGGGTCTGACCCAAAGGAGGGTAAGGGAAGGGGTATTGTGTCGACCTGTAATTACGCCGCGAGGAAATATGGGATTCGCTCTGCAATGCCCATTGGGGAGGCCTGGAGAAGATGTCCGGGCCCACCCCATGGAAATGGTCATTATCTCAAGTCAACGAGAGGATTATACTCCAGGGCAAGCAGAAAAGTTATGTCGATTTTATCAGAAAAGGCAGACAAATTTGAACAGGCCAGCATCGATGAGGCCTATCTTGATGTTACAGATTACNGTGGTNGAGATTGGGATAAAGCCCTAGCATTAGCAAGACATTTACAAAATAGTGTAAAAGAAGAGCTAGGCCTTTCAACNTCATTCGGGATTGGGTCAACTCGTATAATAGCAAAAATGGGAAGTGAAGAAAACAAACCTTCTGGNATCCATCGTACATTACCTGATGAAATTGAGNCGTTCTTTGAAGACCGGCCTGTGCGTGAGGTTCCAGGAATTGGTCCNAAGACCGCAACTCGCCTTGCAGAGTGGGGTATTAATACCATGTCGGAGGTATCTGAATACGGTGAAATAGCTCTTGCAAGATTTACATCTGAGAGGTTTGCATCTTGGATTATTCGTGTACAAGAGGGCGAGACAAGTGATGATGTGAGTCCACTACGCAGCAGAAAATCAATAGGAAAGGAAACCACCTTTGAATANGATCAAACCGACACTGAAAAGGTACTTATCCATCTTTCAAATTTAGTAGCGAAAGTTATCAAGCGCGCTAAAGAAATAAATGTCGCTGGTCGCCTAGGTGAAGTCAAAATAAGATATCAGGGGTTTGAAACACACACTCACGGACGTTCAATACCAGTNGCGATGGATGATGAGACAGTATTCATGCGACTTGCTCATTCATTATTTGCGGAAAATGTTGAGATTGAAAGACCGATTCGATTAATCGGCTTCAGATTAGGCAACTTGGAGATGCCGTTGAACCGGCAGTCAACCCTGGATGTTGATGAGTAGTCACTCCAATCTGTGCATTTGGGTAAGGATTGAGCTGAATTCTTCTAAATCAGGGGGGATTGTGATTCCTTTAATTGGGGCATTAAGGGGTAATNCTGATTCTTTCTTACTTCTCCAAGTCGCACCATTGAATTCTTCAATAGTACCAGTTAACGCTCTCAAAGATTCGTCGTCTGGTGTCCTTGTTGGGAATTCTCTGATATCAACAGCACTAATCTCGTAAAGTGTATTTGAAATATAGTGAGTAAAGAAGGGACAAACAGGAGAAAATGCTGACATCAAGTCTTTCACAATACGGTGAATTGTCCATGCTGCATTTGTGTCACCATCGTAAAGCCTAGACTTTGACATTTCCAGCCAATGACTTGGTAATACTCCTGTGCCAAATGATTTGATTGCCTGGGTCGCTGTGTATATGTCCAAATTTTNCCAGGCAGTTTCTACTTTCTCCATAGTGCTAGCAAATTCCGATAATATCCAGCGGTCTTCAACCGGCAAATTTACTGGTATTGAATCAAGATTATCTGGAACATCGAATTGGCTAGCAAATCTTGCAACGTTAAACAATTTAGTTAGNACTCCGAAGTATTTTGATTCGATTTCTTCGGGATTGATATGGAAGTCANCNCCTACCTGAGCATCACAAGCTTTCCACAGTCTGAAACATTCTGAACCAATTTTGTTTGCCTTTAATTGCACACTCTTCTCAGGACCTTTAACTTTCCAAGAACCGGTTCTTCCTCCTGCTCCACACTCTAATACAGTATCTGCGTCAATACCATTCCCTAGCGACTTTGACATCTTTCTGCCCCATGGGTCCATCCCTAAACCATCAATCCAAACATGCTTGAATCCCGGTTTGTCTAGNAGAAGAGTACTTTTCAGTAAAGTGTAGTATAACCATGTCCTGACAATTTCTTTACCTTGTGGTCTGATTGCAGTTGGAAAGGATTGTTCGAAGGTATCCATATCATNNAGGTAACCAGAGACAAAAAGGTTCGAATTACTAGAATCCATCCATGTATCAAACACTTTCTCTTCCCCGGTAATTTCTCCTAGGTCATTTTTCATTTCTGCAAATAAACCTATGATNTCTCTTGTTTCACGGTCCAGAACTTCACTATTATCTGGTGGAGATTGACACCATGGCTGAACATATACGCCTGCAGGTGCACAGATTATTTTTTTACCATCATCCGCATACCATATCGGAATNTCTGTGTGGTACCATCTACGTCTACTAATAGGCCAATCGATTGAGATGTTTTCCATCCAATCTAGCAAAAATTGCTTGTTTCTAGGGGGATGGAATTCTATTTCCTGGGCTAACTCTCTTATTCTGTCTTGGATGTGTGTCTGTCTAACGTACCATTCTTTTAGAAGGATTATTTCCACAGGATTTTTACCTCTCTCAGAAACAGGTACTTCTTGCTCTTTTTCTATAATTTGGTAGACCTTGTTATTTTCCTCGAGATACTGAATTGCCATCTCTCTGGCTTCTGCAACCTTCATACCTTCAAGCGGTCCGGAAACGTTAGTCATACATCCTTCCAAGTCTATTGCCTGATAAGGGGTTAGTCCCATCTCCCTGAATATTGCCACGTCGTTCTGGTCGCCAAAAGAACAAACCATTAAGATACCCGAACCGAAATCACTTTTTACGGATGGGTGTGTTGATATTTGGACGCTACTTTCTCTTCCGTTTACGGGCATTGGTAGAATTGCTTGTTTGCCAATTAGATGACTGTAGCGAGTATCATCAGGATGTACTACAATTATCCCGCATGCGCAAATCAGTTCTGGTCGAGTTGTTGAAATAATCAGTTCTTCACCACATTCAGTTTGCCATTTCACATCCACGAGTTTAGTTTTTCTCTGAAGCCTCTCTACTTCTGCATCTGCTATTGTTGTTCCTTCGACAGGGTCGTATATATTTGGACGTAAGTCTTCAACGATTGCGCCTTTTTTGAATAATTCCGTGAAAATAGTTTGTGTTACCATTCTGTATTGCGGCGCGTCCGTCAAATACTCATTAGCATAATCCATTGATAAGCCAACTCTTCTAGCCGTATTGCGCATTGATTGAGTAAACTCTTCAATTGTTTCTTTGCATAATTCCAAGAATTCCGAACGTTCGTAAGTTTTCATTTTCTTTCCAGTATTTTTTTCAACCGTAAATTCAACATTTATTCCGTTCCTGTCTACCCCCCACGGGAATTTGACCTCTTTTCCGATCAGTCTTTGCGAGCGTGCAATCACATCAATCATACTATATTGAGCAACAGCACCTATGTGCCAGGTTCCACTTGGGTAAGGAGGAGGTGTGTCAATGACGAATATTTCCTTACCCGATTTTGGATTGAACCCGTAGCGTTTCGAATATGCAGTTTCATCTGCGTAATGTTCTTCTTGAATTTTCTTTTCTAGGTCTATTGACCATCTTTTATCATTTAGTCTAGGAGATGGCATGGTCCTCACCAGCCCTGCGTGCGTTATCCTCACAGGTCCGAATAGCGCTACTAGGTCTAACATTTGAAGTGATTGGATAACCAAGATGGGTATGACTTCAAATGGTCAAAGCACGACGGCTAATTGGAGGGGCAGCATGTCAGAAGATGGGTCCAAGGCTGGAAAAGACTCCTCTAAACTTCAAGACAAGTTGTCTAGAATCGTTGGACATGGTCAGGAAAAGTTCCGGAACAGCGTGAAGGACTGGGACGCTAGAAAGGCTTTAGACGCAGTTTTAGATGCCCCAAAGTCGATTCAGCGCGAATGGGAAAAACACGGTGCTACAGGCATTCTTACAAAATTTCCAATCTTCATGGTTGTTGCGTGTTTAACTGCTTCAGTATTTTTTGCTTACCATTCAGGATTTGTTGATGGCACGTCTATCAAACCAGGAGACGAGCCTTCATTGAACGTAAACGGAAGCCTCGACGTATATCTTCCAGAAGGGTCACCAGTTTTAGAGAATATCAAGCGCGTTGAAGAAAACTGGTCAACAAATGTAATGATTATCTACATTGATTCACCAGAGAAGCCAATTGATGACCGAAGAATACTTCAGGAAATGTCCTATGTAGAGAAAAAGCTCAATCCCAGAATTTCAGACCCCACAGATGACGTAATTTACGCTCTATCCCTATCAACCGTTGTCAAGGAGGTAAACTCTAGTTTGCCACGCATCCAAGACGCGTTTGTTGATGAACTAGTAGCAGAGATTTGCCAAAATGGAGGAGAGGACTGCGTCGGGAACACCGTGGGAGAGCTCGTCAAAGATGTTTTAGATATTGGTGATCCGATATGGGGGAACTACAGTATTCCATCCCAGACAACCATAGACACGATTGTAAACGAAATGTACGATGATAATGGAGACCCATCCCCTGGTTTGAATAAAATGGCAAGAGATACTGATGGTGATGATTTGCTAGATAAAGCAGTTATTATTATCGCAGTTGATGAAACGAAAACTGCCAAGGAAGTTATAGAGAAAACTCAAGAAATTTTGAATAATATTTCCAAAGAAAAGCGCCCATGCGAATACGACCAAAATGGAGATCCAATTGGAGCAGATTTGTGTGATTGGGAAGACCTTGATATCAAAATGACACTAACTGGCCCGGTTCCAATTACCAATGCGGTTACTGAGTTCTCATTCAAGTTATTTTGGCAAATCTTCCCTCTTGCGATTGTACTTGTTGCAATTGGTCTTTTTGTTTTCCATTCAGATGTCTTACAAACTGGATCATGGAGACCAGTTCAAGGTTTCAAAGTGGTTGTGATTGCTGGCCTTCCAACACTCTGCTCAGTATTTTGGACTCTCGGTATAATGGGTTATTCAGGTTATGAGGTAACTATGACGGTTATCATTGTAGGTCCGATACTTCTTGCTCTTGGCGTTTCTTATGGCTTGCACATTACAAATAGGTATGCAGAAGAAACTGGAACCAAGGACGAAAAGATAAGACAATCTTTAGCATCTACTGGTCGAGCGGTTTTCTTATCAGCTGTCACGACAGTGATTGGCTTCATTTCATTGACATTTACACCAATGAAGCCTATTGAAACAGTTGGTATAGCTCTATCTGGAGGAATAGTCATCGTTTATTTCCTTACGATGGCTATGGTACCAAACCTTACGCTTCTATTAGATCTCAGGAAACCCAAACATCCTCCTCTTCCAGTGTTTGAGAAAGTGGTTCAAGTGCCTATAAAATGGTCCAAAGGTGTAATTGCTTTGTTCATGGTTATGATATTTGTATCAGGGTTCTGGGGCCAGGGTAATGTTGAGGAAAATATCGACCTGTTGGGTATGGCACCTGAAGATGAGCCATCAGTAGTCACAATGAAACAGTATTCGCAGGACTTTGATGCAGGGCAAGTTGGTATGATTCTAGTCGAAGGTGACATATCTGGTGATGCAGATCCGACGGAAGGTGAACCCGTTGAGAAATTGTTAGGGCTCTCTGCCCTTGAAGATAAATTGAACACTATTGAACAGACTAATGCGGTAAGTATTGTATTTCTAATGAAATCTGTAGGTTTAGGTGCTAATGTTAGTGGTACTCCGCTGTGGAATCTTACTGATAATCCACTGGTGCCCGAAGATCTCAGAGACGCGCTAGAACCATATCTAAATCGTCAATATAATGAGGATGTAACATTCTGGGAGATACTGACGGCACCTCGCGCCAATGGTACAGAAAATGTACGTGCAGAAGGTTTCCTCCTAGACGTATTTTACTCCAGTCTTACTGACGAAACCAGAGGCCTCTTTATATCAGATGATTACAACAGGAATCTGATTTACGTAGATATGCCGTTCGTTCCAGTCGCTGAAACAGCGGAAGCAGTGGCCATGGTAAACGAATATACCGCTCGAGATTATGAGGGCGATATATACGCAGGTGACCTAACTGGTGTTGCTGCAACGGCTATTGCTGTAAATGAATTGATTGTTGGTAGCCAATGGTCGTCTCTAGGATTTGCAGTTGCCTTGACATTGATGACCCTTGCAATTGTTTTCAAGGACATAAGGTTCTCATTTTGGACAACGGCACCTGTAATTGCGACGGTTGCTCTGCAGTGGCTTGTTATGTGGCAAATGGATGTTTCACTATCGCTGGTTACGGTAATGATAGGTTCAATTTTAGTCGGAGTAGGTGTAGATTTCTCAATACACATAGCCAACCGTATACGCGAATTAGGCGGTGGCATAGAAGCGATTAGAACTTCCACTGTAAGTACAGGGATGTCCTTGTTTGAGGCAGCCACTGTTACTACTCTGGGAATGATTACAGCATATCAGATTCCGATACCCGAAATCAAGCCGTTCATTACGGTGATTATCATACTGCTTTGGATAGCTGCNGCAAGTGCNTTGATTCTTCTTCCTGCAATTTTNGTNCTTCTAGAAGAATTGGGAATCGGCTCGACTGGAGGGGCNAATTCTATGGCTCGAAAACTTGGTTTGGGATCCGTTGCCATGCGTGGTGACATAGATGTGGTGGATGCCACGCTTATTCCCGACCATGGTGATGCATGGTGAAATCTAAGTTATACCGCCCTTACGGATNGTCATGGTCCGGTATTGGTTAATGAAATCTGAGCCTCACGTTTACCCATTCTCGCAACTAGTAGCCGATGGTTCCACACACTGGGACGGTGTGCGTAATTATCAGGCACGTAACATGATGAGAGATGACATGAAATTAGGTGATATGGTACTATTCTATCATTCAAACACAAAACCACCTCACGTAGCAGGGATAGCGCGNGTNTCAAGAGAGGGTTATCCAGATCACACATCATGGGATACTGAAAGTAAGTATTTTGATGAAAAATCCTCACCGGATAATCCCCGATGGATTATGGTTGACATAGAAGCTGTTCAGGAAATGGAGATGGTTAGTCTAGTAGACATAAAAGCAAATTCATTACTTTCAGAAATGCCCCTTGTACAACGAGGACAGCGCTTATCCGTCCAACCAGTGTCTAAAGAACAGTATGAGGAAATCTGTAGAATGGGTGGTCTCTCGTGATACCAGTTTCTAATCGCGCATCTTCAATCGAGTATGCGATTAGAGACGTTGTTGTACCTGCAACAAAGTTAGAATTAGAGGGCCATGAGATTATCAAACTCAATATCGGCGACCCTATTGCTTATCCTGGTCTTCAAACACCTAAGCACATGGTTGAGGCATACAGAGAAGGATTAGCCTCTGGTAAAAACGGGTACTCACCATCTTATGGTATGCCAAAATTACGAAAAGCAATAGCTGCAGATGAAACAAAAAAGGGCTGGATTTGCTCAGAGGATGATGTATATGTCTGCCATGGTGTAACTGAAGCACTCCAGATTATTTTTGCTGCGACCCTTGAATCTGGGTCTAAGGTTCTCGCACCAGGTCCCCATTATCCTCCGTATATGGCATACCCACAGATGTATGGTGCCGAGACAATCGAATATTCTCTAAAATCTGATGATGAATGGAAAATCGATATTGATGATATTGAGGATAAGATGGATCACGACGTGCGTTTGTTGGTATTAATAAATCCAAACAATCCAACTGGAAATGTAGCGGGTAAAGAGGAGATTGACAGGCTACTTGGAATTGCTGAGAAGTGGCCAAATTGTATGGTAATCGCAGACGAAATTTATGATGGGCTAGATTTTACTGGGACCCACGTCTCAGTAGCGTCCCGTTCTAACAAAGCCCCAGTATTTACTTTGAATGGTGTTTCAAAGGTATACTACGCTCCTGGCTGGCGAATAGGTTACATGGCAGTTCATGACCCAGAGAATTCTTTACTTGATGTTAGAGACGGTATTGAGAGGCTTCTTAGGTCTCGATTGTGCGCTAGCACGCCTGCTCAATTAGGATACATCGCAGGATTAGAGGCAGATAAAACATGGATGAGAGAATACTCTAATAAAGTCGAAAAGAGGAGAAAATTATGCCTAGACCGAATCTCAACAATAGAAGGTCTAGATGTTGAGGTCCCCGGGGGCGCATTCTACATGTTTGTTCGACTGACCGATGAGAAATGGAAAGAAAATGACAAACAATTTGTCCTTGATTTGTTACATGAGGAGCATGTACTGCTAGTGCATGGTAGCGGATTTTCTCCATCAAAAGGCGTAGGGCATGTACGTATTGTTTATCTTGCTGATGAGGCAACATTGCACACAGCTTTTGATAGAATTGAATCATTCTTAATTCGCCACAGGTCGGCGAAGAGATGATGAAGTCGTTGCATCAGGGCAATATAATGAGGCGTTGGTTGCTTGCGTGTTTGTTCTGTTTGGTCCTAATACCAAACGCTTCTGCAGCATCAGTAGAGAATCCTGCAAATCTATCTCTAACGCACGCCATTCCTTTCCTTGTAGCATTTCTAACGGCTATTTTGCTATGGAAATGGATGATACCTACACAATTGTCGGGTCTCCAAGTCGGCTTCGAAATTGATGACGGTCTATACGAAGTGCACAGTTTAACCAAAGGAAGGGGGGGAGTAAAACGGTTACTGAAATTACAGAATGTTGGATTTGGCATCGCTCTTTACATGATGGCGATGACTGGAGTACTGTTACTCATATCTGAATTGATTTTTGACCCAGAAGTATATTATCTCCCAAATTTGCTATTGATGGGTATCTTGGTCCTTATTCCAATCATTATATCTCCATGGGAATCGCTCAATGGTCAATTGGTGGGAAAAAGAATAGGTGTTGTAAAGAACCGATTTTTGAAGTTGTTTTTCAGAAGGACAGGTACACTAGTAGGTTTGTTCGCAGTCTCTGCAGCAACATACTTCCTTCTAGTACCTAGAATTGATGAATCGCAGAAGCCACTCGCCTTAGCGATTGCAGTTCTGGTATTCATGGGACCAACCATATTGGCTTACGGTAGAATTATGGGTGCTTCGTGGAATATGCTGATGGTAGGTAAGTTCAGAACATGGTTGGGTAAGCCTAACCCTATCGACGCNAAAAAATTAGGATTTATTGGCAGAGCATTTGCATTCATCTTAATGATGTTCCTACTCACTATGCCATTTACTGCAATAAATGGAATTGTTACTGTAGCCTTAGTTATGATTAATGAACCAGCAAATTCAGAGGAGATACTGAACTATGGAGGCATCCTAGGTCATCAGGTATATTTGCAGATACAGGAAAACCCCCTGTTAGCAGAGTGGGAGGCGTTGAAAAGTCTGCCAGAGATATTAGCAGCATATCTGTCTCTAAATATTGCAATTGTTGGTCTTGCCTTCATTTTTGAATTAATTCGCAACCTTTTCCTTGGAGGACAGGCATTTGGAGGATTGGGTGGTGTTCTTCTTGCAACCCCTAGAGAAATACGTTCCGAAGACAAAGCACAAGCGAGGGTTTTGTATTTTGCATTTGCAGGCTTCAGTGGTTACACAGCTCTTCTGTTAATACTTGTATGTTACAAGGAATTTGGTGACCTAATGCCATTTATTGACTGGTTTGAGGGAAGAGGTTTCGACGAGGAAAGGCGCCTTTTGGTGACCTGGATTTTCATAGCAGTAGGGCAAGCTATTTTCTTGCTGACTTGGGTACTATCGATATCCAAATTTAAGCCCCTTCGTAACTTGAAATTCGATCTCAATCCAGACCAGCGCCGTGAAGGTGCAATAATGAGCGGCGGTGGAAATTGGATGTTTGATTTAATTGAGGATGCAGCACAAAAAAATGATGTTGACTCACTAGTCAGATTCCAATCCCGCTCGATAGGAGAGGACGAAGCAGTGGTAAGATTAGCCAAGAGTCGAGCCAGGATGATAGAAATGGGATTGAGAGGGCTATGGCCTACTGCAATCGAAGAAGCAAAGAAAGTACTTGCGCAATCCGGAGGCGATGATGATGAGGCAAGAATGGTGATTGCCGCAGGTCACATCGCCTGTAGAAGACTTGATGCTGCCAGAGAAGCACTTCACAATCTACAACAACCAGAGGGCTATGATGAACCTGAACTACTGGCTTTCATCTGTGAATGGTTCGATCCATACAATGGCTCTGTTGACGAAGATGATCTATGGGATTGGGAAAATAATCCATGTATCGATCATCTAAATGACATGATGAGAATGTTGCGGGCATGGAGTCCACAACCAACTGATGGGGCTTTGCACAAAGATAGCATTTCAATAACAGCGAGGCTATCCCATGTTGCGCTACTGCGCGCTCAGAATATGCACAAGGAAGCATTGGACATATCTCTAAGATTGGTAAGAGAGAATCCTCTAATGGCATTACCTAGAATCGCAGCATCTCTATGTTTGATTGACAAAGGCGAATGGCATAGCGCTCTTAGCGTTTTAACAGAATTGGAAGAAACAGATCCCTACGACCCGAGGGTAAAGGCACTGGCAAACATTCTAGGTAGACCGAGATCCGAAGATGAAGGCGACGTTCTTGAAGTTGCGCTTACAAAGAAGCAAAGTAAACGTTCGAAGCGATGGATTGATGACGCACCTGTAAACCCTGTCGCAGCTCTGATGGTCAAAGGAGGCGTAGATGAGGCATTGAACGCCAACGTTTTCATAACTGCTGCACATGCAGTAAGCCGGAAAATGACACCACGTTTCACTTCAGGTACAATTTCTAAAATATTTCATTGGGGTGTATTGACACCGATTTGGTTGTTGTTAGGAATATATGCTACTGGCGAATTAGGATTGTTAACTGGGATAGCTATCGCATTCGGATTAATGTTCTTCCACCAGAGTGCGAGAAGATTCAGAAACCAACAAACTAAGGTCATCAGGCACAGAGATCAGAAAGCAATGGTTGCTTATGCAAAGAGGATAAAGCGACACAAGATAAATCTGCAAAGATCAGAATTACCAGTTGGAACTCATCTCCTACTTTCAGGTATGCTACTAACAATTAATGGAGTTGTATACGATATTGGCTTCCCTGGTTGGATGACAGATTTAATCCCTAAAGATAGCGAAAGGTCAGTCAAACCTAAACTGGCAAGGAGGGCTAACTCTATCAAACGCGAAAAAGACTCTAGAATGATGAATTTATCTCCTGGCTGGTGGCTTTCACGGCCTAAAGAAGAGGGGTCTCACATACCTGCAATGGAACGACTTGTAGGTCCAGTAGCCTACAGAGGGCGTACACAATATATACAGAGAAAATCAGGTCGAGGTTCGAAACCTTTGGGACGGTCACGAACACCGCGAGGTATCATGTCAACCGACCTAAAACGAAAAGGTATACCACATAATACAATCAGATCTGAGAAACAATCGAGAGCCACAAGGCCAGGTGGTCCAAGACGCCCCAGTTGAATTTTTTAGTTTGCTCTTTTTCTGCAAAGGGTCAAAGGCCGTGTTGGTAACGAAGAGGCATGTCAACAGCGCGAGGTGGCTGGCAACCGAGTCCAGAGAATAAAAACAATGCAATGGTTGTTCTAGATGCAGTGAAGGATAGCGGAAGCCTTTACAGAGAGGGTCTGGGAATGATCGCAAGCGAAAATATAGTATCCCCAATGGTCCAACGTATTGTTACAAGTGACTTGCACGGTAGGTATGCAGAAGGTCTACCAAACAAAAGATATTACCAAGGTTGTGGTGATTTTGACACTATTGAATCGCTGGGAATCAAATTAGCGAAAGAATTGTTCAACGCCCCATTTGCCAACATACAATCTACAAGTGGAACCGTTTCAAATATCGCTGCACTCAAAGCATTGGCAAAACCAGGAGATTCTATTACNGCAGTTTCAACAGCTGACGGTGGNCATATCTCCCATGCNAGAATGGGTGCGGTTGGTTTGCGCGACTTAAATTTGTCAACGTATCCTTGGGACGAGGACAGAATGGAGCCGGATATCGATGCGTCAGCTGAATTAATCAGGGAAACAAGTCCCTCAATCGCTTTATTTGGACAATCAGTATTTTTGTTNCCCACCCCACTACAGGAATTATCGGATGCAGCTCATGAAGTTGGAGCGACTGTAATGTATGATGGAGCTCATGTATTGGGANTAATTGCGGGCGGTTGTTTCCAAGATCCACTNCATGAAGGAGCAGACATAATGACNGGTTCATCACACAAGACATTTCCTGGCCCTCAAGGAGGCTTTATTCTATCATCATCTGAAGATGAGAAATTTCAAAGAAAATTGAATAATGCAGTATTCCCCGGTACATGTTCATCATACCACCTTCACCATGTAGCAGGAAAGGTGGTTGCGCTTGCAGAATTTATTGAATACGGGGAAGAGTTGTCTAGAAACACTGTTGCTAACGCTCNAGCTCTTGGTTCGGCTCTTGCAGAGGAAGGCTTCGACGTGTTAGCAGAATCTAGGGGATATACGGAATCTCATCAGGTCCTTACAAGACATGGAGATTTAGATTCGGGCGCCGGTGCTAAGGCCGCAGATTTACTGGAACAAGCAGGGATAATAACCAACATGAATATGTTACCTGGTGACACAAAAGCAATGTCTCCATCCGGGCTTAGGTTAGGTGTGCAAGAACTAACAAGAGTTGGGATGGGCAGAGATGAGATGAAAGACGTTGCTCGTTTCTACGCCAGAGTTTTAATTGAAAATGAAGAACCCTCTGAGGTCAAAGGTGACGTTAGAGAGTTTAAGTCAGATTATCATGTAATCAGGTACTGCTTTAACGAAGATAATTTGAGTGGATACCCTATGTGATATTATGCCTCTAGTGGATGATTCTGAAAATCTACTCGATCGGGAATTGATGGCGGATGTTGCCAACCATTTCACCACTAGAAACGGTCTAATTATTGATAAAAATGGTATGTGCTGGTATTTATGGCGAGCAGATGCTTTGGGTGTTTGGTGGAGACTTTTCGAAGAAATAATTGATGCTCCCATGGGCCGCCGTATGGTGAATTCTGCTTGTGATGAGGAGGAAGATTTATTGAAATATGGAGTCTTAGATTACGGTGGAATCTTTCGTAAAAGGAAAACCCTATCTGCTTTACAGCATAGATGGAAGATTCACGGTTGGGGTGTCCCTTATTTATCTCCACCGAGTTTTGATAGTATTGGATTAAAACCATTATTCGCAGGTATACTTCAAGCAGATTTTGAAAGAATAAATTCGAAGCGATATCGGATGTTATGGGATGAGAAAACAGAACAAACAACTCTGCTCACACTTGAAGAGAGTGATGTCTCTCTACCCTCTGCAAAATCATCATCTCCGAAGGTAGAATTGGGGCACCCATTGGTAAAAGAGATAGAGAAAGGCTGGAATATAGATGGGATTGGACATTTCCTACTTCCGGTTGGAATTTTTAGACGGCTTCATGAGTCATGTGCTGGAATGGAGGCTAGATTTGGTGAAGACGAAAGAGCCACTTGGCCAGACTCTTGGGATGACGGTTCGATATCTATTGCTCTAGCTACAAAAAAACTCTTTATCGCTGGGGAGGATTTGTTTCTAGCAGCTGACCATGTTGGTTGGGTAGATTGCTGTAAGGCGTTATTTGGTGATAAGGGCTTATCCACACCACTATCTGTTAAGCCTCTAGATAATAATGGTGGTATAGAACTAAAATATTCTGAAATTAAGTGCATTCCAATGACCTTAGGATACCTTGCAGGGGCTTGGGTTCGATGTGAAGGAAGGCCAGTGAAATTATCTCTAAGAGTTGAGGATGATTTTCAGTACATCTCTCTTCAGAGTAGGTATGCAGTGGCATGATTTTTGGTGCTTTCGTGTTGCACACAACAAAATCATTTACCGTGAAGGTTTATTTATAGAACAGTAGTGGAGTTTTTTGCCTAGTCGACGGAGAGTATCAAGATGTCAATGTCACATAATCAGATGGCCTACGTTGCAATTGTTTCAACAATGATTTTTGGTTCACTATTCGTAGGGGCCTCTGGTTTCTTCCAAACTAGCGAAGGCGCAGGGGATTTTGACCCTGCGGCAGAGGATGAAATAATCGGTGAAGGTTCGTTTATTGGGGATGCGGATGACAAAGATGATGATGGGCTACCAGACTCCGTTGAGGCACAATACGGAACAGAGGTAGATAATCCCGATACTGACGGTGATGGAATGTCAGATGGCTGGGAAGTTCAAAACGGCCTAAATCCTTTGGACAATGGCGAGAGTGACGACGCCGAAAATGATCCAAGCGAGGCGACATCTGATGGTGCTGAGGTGCAGGAGGAAGATGATGCTTGGCCAAATCCTGATGATGGACCGAAAGGTGATCCCGATAGAGATGGCCTAATTAATTCAATAGAAATAGAAGAAGGAACTAATCCAAGGCTCGCTGATACAGATGGTGACGGGTTAAACGACAAATGGGAAGTCACATACAAGAGAGAGGTTTTCCACCCAGCGGGCAACTACACACTTTTTGATCCTCTATCTGGTAACTGGAACTGCAACGAACTCACAGACGGAATGAAGAGCACTCTAAGGGACTATTTCGACGGAGACAACGGAAGAGAGGATTGGAATAATCTTGCGAATGCTGCTGGTGAGCATTCCTGTGATCAGGTTCTAGACTCGGACAACGACAAACTGTTCAATTTAGAAGAGGAAGAATATGGAACTGACCCGACAAAAGCCGATTCAGACGGAGACATGTTGGACGATATCCATGAAATTTCCAGTTCAACAATAATGATAATGATGGATACAGGACAGAATTGTGGTGTTGACTTATTAGACCCTGTCAGTCGTACGGCGCCATTTGCAGAACATGTTCTAGAATTTGGTCTATCATGGTTCAAAGAAGACATGGACGGAGACGGTAAACTCAATGGCCCATCAGATTGGGACACTGACGGTGACGGAATGCCTGATGGTTTTGAATTCTGTTTCGCTGACGAAGCAGAACATCCAGGAACTGGTGCGCTCGCTTTCTCTCAGACATTGGACCCATCAAATAATTCAGATGGGTACGGAGATTGGGACGAAGACGGAATGAATAATATCGAGGAATATCAAGTCGCTTTAGCATTTGGTGAAGATAAGTTCACATCTCCATGGCATGAAGACACGGACGAAGACGGAATGCCTGACGGCTGGGAGGCTACTAACGGGTTAGATCCTAGGGACGGGTCAAACGGTGACATCGACTCAGACAGGGATGGATACGACGCTGACGGTGACGGTGCGGTAACATTTGGTCAATTAGAGAATACAGCATTAGTTGTTGCAATTGATGTGGAGTTAGATGATTGGGTCCTTGTGAATGAGACGGTTGCTAGAGCTAGAGTAACTCTATCTGGTGGTAATCAACAAATCGTTCCGCTAGTTGCACCCGTTGATGGGTACGTATATTCAATCAATGTTGAGGTTGGAGACGTAATCGAGAGCCGTCTTGATGTTTGGGTTGAAATTGTTGAACTGGATGAGATGTTTACCAACTTAATGGAGTACAACGCTAGAGACTCAGACGGTGACGGCATCATTGATGGTCGCTCGACAGACCCTTTGAATCCTGACACGGATGGAGATGGATTAAAGGACGGTATCGAAGTTATTGGCTGGGATATTTTGGTCGTAAACCGTGGAGTGCAAAATGTCCGTGTAACGTCCGACCCCGGGCTATGGGATACAGATGAAGATGGGCTATCGGATTTCAAAGAATTCAATGACGTTTGCGATACAGGTTCAAACGCATCAAACGCAGATACTGATGGAGATGGACTGGGTGATCAGGCAGAAGCCCTGAACGGCTTTACTTGGTATGGTGAAGAATACTTCACAAATCCTTGCATGTATGATACTGACAATGACGGCCTTGAGGATGGCGAAGAAGTAATTCTAGGCCAAGATAATTTCCTTACACATGCAAACAACTCCGATACGGACGATGATGGTTTGATTGATGGTAACGAAGTGTTATTCGTTCCCAGACCCTTCCAAAATCCTTCTAATCCCCTAATCAATGATACTGATGCTGACGGAATGCTCGATGGTTGGGAGATGCAGGTAGAATCTGTTGAAGACAATTCAAAATCCCATTCGCTATGGGTTGCAACCGACCTATGGCTCCCGCCGGGCTGCGATTCTATGATTGAGTGTGGACTCGAGGAAGGCGGATATGTTTGGAAAAACTGGTTGGGAGGTTTCATTCTGGAAAAGAAGTATGAAGTCTATGAAATGAATATGACTAACTTCATTGTTCCCAATAACCCTCTTTGTGATGGTTGTAATGGACGATGGGCACTTGACCCATCTCTTGGTTCTCTGAAAGATGATACATATGATATCGATAACGATACACTTTCAAATGGTGCGGAGGCTCCTGACAGATGGGACACAAATCCCGTTGATGACGATACTGATGGTGACATGCTGCCTGACGGTTGGGAGGTTAGATATTCGGAAGAGGCTCTAATCCTAGGAATTGCTGATAACTCAACCTACAGTGCATACGGCGCACGTGGTGTCATGGACCCGGCATTGAAGGATTCAGATGGTAATGGAATAGATGATGGTATGGAAGACCCAGATAATGATGGACTGAACCGCACAGGTTTGATTGCAAAATACTGCCCCTCATATGACGATCCGCAATCGAGTAATTGTCACATAGATCCAGATACACCAGATGGTAAGTTGTTCTATGATAATTTAGAAAACTACACCAGTTTTGAAGAGTACGTAAATGGCACAAACCCGATTCGCAATGATACCGATGGAGATGAATGGGATGATGGTCCCGAAGTATACTATCAAGACCATGATAATGATGGAATGGCTACTGGGTGGGAGTATTACTTCAATTTCGATCCGTTTGATGATACAGATCGAATGGTAGACACTGACGGAGATGGCCACGTCAATTATTGTGAATACAAATGGGATACAAACCCGCGCGACATCAACAGCTTCCCAGGCCAAGGGCAACTATGCAATCCATTTGAGGAGTAGTAGATGAAAACAAGTACAAAGGTATGCCTTGTCATAACCTCGTTGCTTTTGATGCTAATACCAAGCGCTAATGCAAGCACAGACCAAGAACCAGCAAGTGATTACCTAACCAGCCAGATGNTTGATGGGACATGGGTAAATAATACAGTTTTGATAAACGGATCTACAACCCTTAATCCGCAAAACGCTGATTGGACATTATATGATGTAACGAATCCTTACTCAGAGTGGGATATACTTCAAAGCGGAAATTATTTCACAACAGTAACACCAATCGATGAAGGCTTATGGNCATGGAGTTTAATGATAAATGTTCAGGATATCAATTGTACNTGCTGGTTGGAAATAGGTCAGCCAAATGGCTTAGGAAAGGAATTCCTAAACCGAATAATTTTCATCGGAGAAGGACCACATAATCCAATTATCTCACCGAATCATGGGGCAACCATACTTGTTGATGAGCCAGTACAAATATCTGCAAACGCTGTGTTTTCTGACATTATTCCAACAGACACAACAAATAATCAACTCAATGAATCAAAGATAATTATGAATTGGTGCTACGCACCAAACGGCGCTTGTGATGGAGANACACATTCATCCGTGGCTGATGTAGTCTGGGATTACGATGTCGTATCATTTTCGATTAACGCTAGTGATCTAGGTCTCAGTGACGGAATCTGGAGTTTGGAGTACTCTCTTCAAGACCCATACCTGAAAGTTTCTCCAGAAATATCTCTATCAGTCTACGTAGATAGAACNGAGCCAGATGCAGCGTTGATTATGCCCGATACTGTCTCAGAAGGTCAAAGTTTGATTATTGATGGAAGTGGTTCAAGTGATGGAGTTTGGTCTGAGAATTTACAATACGTATGGTATATTACTAATCCAGATGGGACTAGTTATGTTCCTGTATCAAATTCTTCAGACGGTTTTTTGAATGTTGTATTGCACGAAACGGGAATTCATACCATTCGTCTTGATGTTATAGATTGGGTAGGACGTATGGACTCAATTACCTCGACAATANTTGTTGAGAATATAGAACCATCAATTGAATTTGAAATTAAGGGAATAGATGTTACTNATCCGGTTAATTGGCAATTTGTTAGNGGAGAAAATATTTCATTAAAACCAATTATATTTGATCCCGATTACGATAGGGAAATGATGTCCTATTATTGGTACCTCGATGACGAACTGGTCGGNACAGACCTTGAATTCAAACTTAACGAATTGGACGAGGGTGTTTACAATGTATTATTCATTGTTGTAGATGATGATGGGGCAAATGCTACGCACGAAATCGAGATAACAGTAAATTCTGATGAGGAGNTAAAGTCAGAGGGTAGCAATACAGCAGGGATTTTTGCCTTACTGGGACTTATTTGCTTTGCAATCATAATTTTTAGACGCATGAAGGTCAATGAGTATGAAACAAGTGCCTTACCAAAGTGGGAAGATAATAGAAACAAGAACTTGAGTGACCTAAAATCTGGGGACAATGACGAAAATCAGATGTGGGAATAGACCATCAACACCAATTAAGGCAATAACTGAATATTTGTTGTGGTTAGCCCATCCTATGTGGGAGAGCTCTCTGAAGGCTGTTGGACCGGAACCTGCCGGTATAACACTAGATGAATACAAGTCTCGTCAAGACCGCTTATTCTCTCAATTAAGGCCAAGTGACTTGCTTATTATTACCGCTCCAAAAGAAACAACAAGGTCTAACGATGTTCACTATCACTATAGGACAAGCAGTGATATGTTGTACCTCTGCGGTTGGCAAGATCCTGAAGCTGTTTTTACAGCATCGTATGATGGTAATAGGTGGGTCACTACATTATTTGTCCAACCAAAAGACGTTCTCAAAGAAATATGGGAAGGACGTAGGCCNGGAGCGGAAGGAGCTGTCCAAAATTGGCCAGTAGACAATGCGTATTCCAACAAAGAACTAGACGATATGCTTTCGTCAATGCTGATGGAATGCTCAAGAATCGTCGTTACACTGGGTACAGATTTACACGTCGACAGTCTTGTCGATAAAGAGATTAAATCTAAATCCCGGAATAGGCAAAAATTTGGTTTAGGTCCAACGAGTATTGTTGACCCATCTAGGATGATAAATGAGTTAAGACTTCGGAAATCNCCCGCAGAAATTGAGATTATGAGGTATTCTGCAAAGATTGCTGCACAGGCCCANATACAGGCGATGGCGAATACAAAACCTGGTATTGGTGAGTGGCAACTTGAGGGAATAATCGAAGGTNTGTTCAAATATTGTAGGTCATCTGGTGCCGCATATCCATGCATAATTGGTAGCGGAGAAAATGCAACAATCTTACACTACAATGTAAACAACGACGTTTGTGATGAAGGCGAGGTCATTTTGATTGATGCTGGGTGCGAATACAAAGGATACGCATCTGATATCACTAGATCATGGCCAGTAAACGGAAAATTCTCAGAGCCACAGGCAGAGATTTACCAACTTGTTCTTGATTCTCAGAATGCAGCCATAGAAGAATGCCGAGTTGGAAACCCTTACAACGCACCTCATCATGCAGCGAGGAGGGTACTTGCTCAGGGTCTAATAGACCTCGGTGTAATAACACAATCAATTGACGAGGCCTTGGAAGAGGATGGCGATCTCTCAAAATGGTACATGCACAATACCGGCCACTGGCTNGGGATTGATGTGCATGATGTTGGAATTTATCGTCCAGATGATAAACCAAGGTTGTTTGAAGAAGGGATGGTAATTACAATTGAACCGGGTCTTTACTTTGGAGCATGGAGAACCGACGTTGATTGTCCTAAAAGATATGCAAACATCGGTATAAGAATCGAAGATGATGTTTTGATTACAAAAGACGGTCCAGATATATTATCGATTGATTGCCCGAAAACAATTGATAATATCGAGACATTAGTAGGTAGTTCATGAGGGGACGCTATGTCTTGGAGCGCGATATTAGATGCTCACATGAGTAGTGGGTCTAGATTGAGTCCAGAAGACGCAGTTACGCTGTATAAAGACGCCCCACTGCACGTACTAAGGCGAGCTGCCAACAAACGAAGGATGCAAATTAATGGTGAGAAAGAGGTCACATACCTAATAGATCGAAATATCAATTACACNAATGTCTGTACTATCAATTGCCAATTTTGCTCTTTTTACAGNCCACCTGGCCACAAAGAAAATTACACTCAAACATTTGAAGAAATNAGTGGTAGAATTGTCGAANTGGAAAAAATTGAGGGNACTCGGATCCTAATGCAAGGAGGGGTTAACCCAGAATTAGGAATTGACTACTACACCGACTTGCTTAGTTTNTTAAGAAGTAAACATCCAACAATAGATTTGGATTGTTTCTCTCCNATTGAAATCGAGGGTATNGCCGANGTTGCTGATTTAACAACACTGGAAGTTCTTACTCAGCTAAAAAACTCCGGAATGCACGGTTTACCGGGAGGTGGAGCCGAAATGTTGGTCGATTCCATAAGAAGTGATGTCTCCCCAAAGAAAGGGTCTCCCGCAAATTGGCTCAGAGTGATGGGAGAAGCACAATCCCTTGGACTTGTCACTAGTGCGACGAACGTTTTTGGTTTCGGAGAGAGTATTGAAAATCGTGTNGAGCACATGAAGAAAATAAGAGAACTTCAAGATTACAGNNTGAAGTCTNACTCAAATGGATTTACTTCATTNATAGCATGGCCNGTTCAATTAGAAAACAATTCTTACGGAAGGAGAAATCGTGGTAGAAATAAATATGAATTAGGGGCAGGGCCAACAGAGTANCTAAGGCACNTAGCAATATCGAGATTNTTTTTCGACAATATCAAACATATACAAGCCTCATGGCCAACAATGGGTCTCTCTATCGCTCAGATGGCACTACTTGGTGGGGCGGACGATGCTGGTTCTACTATGATGGAAGAAAACGTTGTTTCTGCATCAGGTACTGAAAAAATGGAAGCCAGTGAAATTGAGTTACAAACTGCAATTGTCAAAGCTGGATTCACCCCAAGAAGNAGAAACTCAAGATATGAATTNCTACTGACACCTGANCCAATTACTGTNCTGTCTGAACTGGCAGCACCACCTCCTGCTCAGTTTTGATCATACCAAACCAGCCAAACATTGGCTCTTATTTCCCTTCCACCACCATTCGTGTCCTGAGGAATATATTCTTGACCATTATACAAACCACGGTATCGAAGATTATTTTCTGTNGAATTATCTACCCAATCTGTAATGTCGTAAACCCATTGTTTGACATCTTGTCCTGCACACCATCCTGCCCTTCCGAAAGGCCATGAACCATACTGGTTTGCCACAACGCCCTCATCAACTTCTTTTTCGCAACCTTGACTATCGTATACTATTGGATGCCACTCATAGGCTGTATTGCCATTTAGATAGTAATGATGCTCATGGTCACAGAACTCAGCACAATTGGCTTGGTCTTGGTTGAAGCCATGTCCCGTTATTGTTGCAACTATTTTCACACTGTAATAATNTGGGATAGCTGAAAAATTATGCTGTCTCTTGTACGTAGTTTCATTATTGTACTCACCAGCGAATTGGCCCCCTGTGAATACTTGTTCTCCCGATATACTACGCTCACCTNTGTCCCAATTTGAAAAGAGTAGTTTTATTGTCATGAATCCTTTATTTGCACCTTGNTACCTAAAATTGCGAGTATCATTCTCTTCTAGCATGAACAGGTATGGAGATATATCNGTTATCCATCTACCTTCTCGCCCNTAGGTCGTTATCCATCGCATAAATTCCGTTCCACATTTACTTGAATCATTTNGGTCACAGATTTTCATGTATGCCAAATAGTCCCACTCATGACATCCTCCATAACTACCATCAGATTTTTGGTAACGGTTTCGCCTATCTTCACATGCATGTTCATGGAAAACCTCCAAAGTGTCGTAGGAGGAAATATTGTCTGGTAGGTTAATAGTCACATTTTCGTAGGTTGAACTGTAACCACCGCCCCAACCACCATTGTGCCATAAATTGTCTGAAATAGTTACTGTGTGTACATTCGGGTCGGTCTCTCTCAATTCAGTAGGATACTCATAATTGTACATTCGTGCTTCGTAAGCCCAGTGTGTTATGTCATTGGTTTGTGATGTCCAGGCATAAATCGAGCCAATTTCTCTAGCTCTCTGGAAGCGATCGATACCGTAGTAAAATGTATTCCAATTGCTAATTAAATCACCCAATCCGCCGCTTGCTGTAGACATGTCTTGGTCTATGTAGTGTATTCTGTCTTTCCACTTCAATTCCTCATCAGCATTTAGTGCATTCTGAACNGCTGCTTTCCGATTCTGAACATCGCTTCTGTATGAATTGTCAAATGAACCATAAAATAGATGNGCATTATCNGGTAATTGTCTAATCATTGAACCGGGGTTTTTCGACCAGTCTGCATTGTTGCCGTTACCGGATGTGTCTGTGTACTTGAAAAGGAATATGTACACGTCTTCTCCAGTCCATTCATTTCTAAATGACCATGTTCCATCAAGTGTTGGAACTGAAAAGTGCGCTACAGTATCCATTCGCCCANTCCCGTGTCCGTTTTCTTTCCATGCAACAGGNAACTGGTAAACAGCACAACCAGAAGNATCAACCGTCCACTTNGATTTAGTATNTTGACAGGCGTCTACATTTGAATAGACACCGTCTCCATCAATATCAGCGCAACCGACAGAATTTACCATGTTTCCACCGGGAGTACCAGGACATTCATCGTCTGAATCAACTATCCCGTCAGAATCAGAATCCCTTTCCGTTGCGTCACAGCCTTTTTCATTGACATCAACAGCGTCTAAGGGGGTTCGTGGGCACTCATCTAATGTTATTCCTGTTGCGTTTACATCATTTATCCCATCATTGTCATCATCAGTGTCTTCTGTAGCATCAAAGCATCCATCCCCGTCATAGTCGGTATTAGTATCACTTATCCAATTGGAGATTCCCCTCCAACAATCATCAACTGTGTCATTTACCATGTCGTTATCATCGTCAAAATCTTCAGTGTAATCTTCGCATCCATCTACGTCCCAATCTGTGTATGGTTTTGAATCCCAACCAATTTCACCTTTGGGGCAGTTATCCGCATCGTCTTCAATGCCGTCATTATCGTCGTCGTTGTCTTCAGTGGAGTCAGCACAACCGTCCCTGTCATAGTCATTATCGGAATCACTAATCCAGCCTATAACGGAGGAGCAGTCATCATCGATATCAGGTATTAGGTCATTATCATCATCCAAATCTTCTTCAAAATCGTGGCAACCGTCACCGTCNTTGTCTGTGACTTCATTTGGGTTCCAACCTTCATCTTCACCATATCCATTCGGGCACGAATCTGCAACATCTGGAATACCGTCGCCGTCGCTGTCATCGCTGGATGCGATGATGATTCTAACTAACCGAGAATCGTATGTTTGTGTCCAAACTCCACAGATTGCTAATATTGTAAGGTTAGAAGAGTCTTCAATTAAGCCAAGATCCAAATCAAACTCACCGTCGGAATTAACCTCTACAATCCGGTACTGTCGTTCCTCATCTGTAATCACGCATGACTCAGGAGTAGAGTGTATAACTTCACCAGATATTGTTACAGGCATAGATTGTTCTAATTCTATAATAGAATCAACCGATAGTATAGTNGGTCCTTCATTGGGNGGGAGAATTTCGAANGTTTCTCGAATTTCGCTANNGTTTGCAATNTCTGCATCGGGAATAATTAGTCTCAATCTGATTTCCCACGTACCTGGTTCATCTGGCATNAANATTATTTTGTGGACATCTCCACTACTAGTTATGGTCGATTCTACCTCTNTCTTTTCATTNCCCTCAACNGAAAATAATCTTTCGATGGCGTACTGAGTATTCTTAGGTTCAACACTAACTTCGATTTCCACGAACACAACGTCTCCGACATATCGGGAGAGATGATGACCAACTTCTGACGTAATTTTGATCTCACCATCAAATTTGGTTGGCTCTTCACTAATGGCCTCATTTTCTGAGTTCTCATCCGTACCAATACAACCTGATAGCATAATTANAGCCAAGAAAACAGCACTTACTGCCNTACGGTCCATGNNNTGTGAGATTAGGTGTAGCAAATTAATTATTTGATTTACAGAGTATCGCTTTCAGTTCGTCCGTCGTATATTGAGAAATCCTCATTCACTACAGATTCATCACTGTGAAGCACGGTCAATGGTTCGACCCAAAGAAGTGGTCCGCCTTGTTTCCTTTCGATGTTGACTATTAGTTCCCAATGGACTCTTACTAATCCCCCGTATACAGTACCTGGCCAGTCTCCATCAGGTTTTTCTAAATCGAATTTGCCACCTTCCAAGCCTATATCAAAATATTTACTTGCACTCATTATTCTCATCGGGCGTAAGAAAACCCCACCCGGAGCATCGTGCCTTTCCATAGGAGCGTCTTCACCCATTCCTGTACCATCATCAAGGCCTTCTTCCCAGTGGTGGGGTAATGGAGTAGTTAACCCAGGCGGTGGTTGACCTGCTGGGTCTCTACGTAGTGCTGCAAACACTTTGTGCCGTGCAGGTGGTAAGATGCCAACTCTCCATGATAGTTTCATACCTATCCAATCATCTCTTTTTTCATTTATACTAACTTTACCAACTAAATTAGATCCAGTACTTATCTCTTCGATCGCAATTTGTGGTCTTTCAGGAGAGTTTAGCAAGAAATGCTTTTGCCTTCTCAAATCTCCTAAATTTGCTGTAACTCTTAGAGCAATAGGAATCAACATGAGTGGTACAACAACGACCGCAAGTACTGGATAGTCCAGTAAACCGAGTCTGATTTTACCCGTACCGAATGTAGGAATTCCCATTGATGATTGTATTGGGGTTGAAAATAAATAGAATAAACAGAACAACAGAATTATCACTGCGATGTTAATCATCTTCCTAGCTTTTGCGTGTATTGGGTGAGGTAGAAGATACCAACCTGTCCTTTGTTTTTCAATAATTTTAGGAACTTCTCCGTGATATTTGGTATCGACCTCAAAATCATCAGATATTACGCGTTCCACAAACCAAGAGTCTTCCTTGCCCAGCCTAAACGGTGGAATTACAGGTCCTTCGACGTTGAAATCATNTTCAACAATCGGGATTTTTTGCGCATTNAGTTTTGACGATTCNAANGGAGGATATCTTATNCGNTGCTTTATCTGTACCATGTAGTTCACCTATGCAAACAGTAGTTTGAAACCTGCTCTTACGGCTAGCATCCTNAATTCTGGAACCTTTCTGAGAAGAGTCATTCCTAATGGCACNGGGTGTTCAATGTCACCTACCTTGTTTATCAAATCCAAAATTTCTGGACGATTAAACATACGGAAATGTGAATCTAATTCTTCATCATCAGGGATTGTGACAAGTAAATCTCTGAGAGCCTTTGCTCTGTCCTGTTCNTTTCGAAATGATTTGTAAGATTTGCAAACGGATGCAAGATGACTAGATTCGAGTTTGTCTTTATTTATTGCCGTAACTAGTTTTTGGATTATGGATTCAACTTGTCTGAAACCTGGGCCTATTCCTCCCCCTGTAGTTGGTTTGGCCATTCCTGCCGCATCACCGATTAACATCACTCTATCTTTGAATGGTTTCCTGAGAGTGCCACATGGAACTGGGCCGCAATATCTTGCGATTTCTCTCATACCAGAAAATCTATCCTTCCACAGTGTATGATTGATGAGTGTTTCATAACATTCTTCCACACTTTTCCCATCAAGGTCCTGAGGGCGACTCCATATCCCTATTCTGTGAGTGTTGTCNCCGCTAGGTATAACCCAAGCAAAAAATCCTGGGGCGATATCTTTGCCNGTGTACATTTCGAGCCAATTTGGTTTGCCCTCTAGCCCACTCACATCTGCTTGGAAACCAATCATCATTTCTTTTGGTCGCCCCATCTTGAAATATCTTCGAGTCCATGAATGAGCACCATCTGCGCCTACCAGCAATTGGCACTCTAAATCGATAATTTCGCCTTCTCTCTCAATTTTTAGTTTAACGCAATCTTTTGTGGTTTCAGCCTTTATTGGTTTAGATAGGAGCCATAAATGCGCACCTGCTTCCATTGCTTGGGCAACAACTCCTTGATCGAACTTCTTTCTGCACACCACATGAGTTCTTACCCGCCCATCTTTTCCAACCGGGACCATTATTCCAGATGGCGAATGGATTAAAGCGCCGTCAACGTTTTGCAGAATTGTATGTTCCAAGCCAACCATTTGCATTGCCGGTGGGTTGACAAGTCCTNCACACTGAAAAGGACGGCCTATTTCCGCATGCTCTTCTATCATTAGCGTGGATATTCCTCTTGATGATAACTCAGTTGCCAAGCGGCCTCCAACCGGGCCAGCACCGATAATGACAACTTGGTACATCAAGATAGGCTATTTCAATCAAGAATGTCAAGGTTGTGCCGTATTACTTCTTCGCGAAGCGATATCCAATCTTTCCATCTTTCTTCANATANAGAACAGCGGTGAACGGTTTACCGGCTTTTGATGTNAAGTCTTCAAAAGGACCTAATTTTCCGGTTTCTACCAAGGTTTTTGCCTCCTCACGAGTTATTGTTCTCTTGCTGATTTCTCGCAAAAACGATATCTTGCATCCTTCAGAATTAGTTTCAGCTTGGTAGTGAGTTTCAGTTTCGATTACACCGACGTTGGTTTTAGGACAGATAGCAAGAACACCCTCTACGACATCGAATTTTTTTGCATCGGCTGGTGGCGCTCTAGGAGGAAATTCAAACCCAACTTTATTTTCTTCAAGTACGAGGAATGCAGGGAATGTTTTCCCTCTTTTTGAAATGAAGTCNTCGATAAGATCTGATTTTCCTTCTGTGAGAATTTTCTTTGCCTCGACTTTAGATATATCTCTCTTACAAACATTCCTTCCAAGCCCCCTAAATGTGCATTCAGGGACGTCACAGGCATATGTAACAGTCCCAATTCGAATAGTACCTGTATCACATTTTGGGCACTCACACAGTTCCTCGTCGTCTGATCCAGTTGTTTCTGATTCGCTGCCTGCGATTGAAACCTTACCATCTTCGCCTATTTTCACTGTGACATCGTATGGNTCACCTGCTCTTGAGAAAAATCCGTGTAGATTCTCTATCTCCTTTTCTTCCAGAAGCCTCGAAGCGGTATTCCTATCAAACCATCTTCCACTTGCGTCTTTCCACATTACAAATGAGCATCCTTTTTCTCTACCTTCATTTTTCTCACAAATGTAAGATAAGATGGTTTCTTTGACGTCTGCATCACAGGTCGGACAGCACCCGATTGATTTTTGANCAGAATATAATTTAGACCGGTCATGATCTCTAATCTTATCTACCAATTCTTGTACTCTATCTCTTATCTCTGACATGTAAGAATCTCTTTTGTTCGTGCCTTTCTGTACTCCATCAAGTTTCGATTCCATATCTCCAGTCAACTCTGCAGATGTAATCCAATTTACAGGAATTTTTCTGAGAATATCTATAATTTTGATACCATGGGGTGTGGCTCTTAGAGAACCTCCTCTTCCACGACCAATGAACTCTCTCGAAATTAATTTTTCAATGGTTTCAGCCCTCGTTGCAGGTGTTCCTAGGCCCTTACCTTTCATGGCTGATGCTAGATCCTCATCTTCGATTTTTTTACCTGCATGTTCCATAAGACGCAATAAACCTGCTTCCTTTAGTCGCCCGGGCGGTTTTGTCTTTTCTTCCTTAAACTCGTGACTTTCCATTACAGCAGGACCGGGGTTGGCGGATATTTTACCCCAGCCTTCTGGCAAATCCTGTTTTTTTGGTCGAACGGCGCGCCACCCCGGTGTAGAAAGACTCCTTGCCTCTTTGATGAAATCTTGACCCATTTTACTTGTGATTCTTTTTTCAACTTTCCAGATAGAATCTGGGTGGAAAGATGCTAAGAACTGCCTNGCTATCAAATCGTATAGTTTCGATGCATCAGCGCTTAAGTTTTCAGTTGGTAGTTTTCCGGTTGGGATGATGGCGTAATGATCAGAAACTTTGGAATTGTCAAAGTTTCTTTTAACGTTCTTCAATCCATTATCTACCAATCTTTTGGAATGCGAATTGAGTTTGTCTTGTGCTCCTAGTTGTTTTATTGTCTTTGAAATAGATTCCATCATATCTTCAGGTAGGTGTCTAGAATCTGTTCGCGGGTAGGTAGTTAGCTTGTGAGTATCGTACAACTCTTGTGCNACAGACAAAGTACGTCTTGCTGACCAAGACCAAATATTATTTGCTTCTCTTTGTAAACTAGTAAGGTCAAAGTTCAGCGGTGGTCTTTCTTTTGCTTCTCTATCGGTTTGCGTTACTGTAAAATCACCATCGCTTGCAAGAATATTTTCTAAAAGTTCTTTTTCTGAAACTTCCATTATCCTGTGCGCTTTCAATTCAGGACGCTCATCATCGTCCTTGTGCCCCGCTCGCTCCCATCTTGCGCTCCAAGAAGCGTCNCCACTTGTAAAGTGTCCTTCAAGCTCCCAAAAAGGAGCTGGGCTGTGAGAAAGAATTGATAATTCATGATCGACAATCATCCCAAGAGTTGCCGTTTGTACTCTTCCAAGGGAAAGTGACTTCTTNTCATTGCGTGTAGTTCTAAGGAAAGTAGCNGCGACTCTAGAGCCGTTCATCCCAATAATCCAATCAGCTTCAGCACGTGAAACTGCTGCATCTCTTAGTGGTTCATAATCTGATGATGCTGAGCGATTGTTCCAAGCATTTAGNATNGCGTCNTTAGTAAGAGANTGTAGCCACATTCTGCTGGTTTTACATTTTACTTTNGAAAACTCTACAATTCTCCTGAAAATGAGTTCTCCTTCCCTCGCAGCATCACACGCATTTACAACCTCTGTACATTCTTTTGATGTAATCATTTTTTTAATGGCTGTTAATTGTTTTCGGTTATTACCCCTTCCTGTAATCGGCTTTAATTGGAACTTCTNTGGAATAAACGGAAGTTTGTCAATAGANTTTCTCCAATTTTTGAATGATTCATCATATTCTTCAGGTGTTTTGAGTTCTAACAGATGGCCGACAGCCCAAGTCACCCAGATTTCTTCTGATTGCCAGTGTGTTTCTTGTTTCGAATTGATTCCTAGAACCTTGGCAATATCACCTGCGACACTGGGCTTCTCGGCGACAATGACGACTGGCATGGTTTGGCGTGGGAAAACCGGGGATACTTGAAGCCTCGGTTTAGTCGGTTTTCAAACAGGTACTATAGTACCTGAGTAAAACTTTCAATATTTTTCTTGCTGAAATATAGTTCGCCGGGAGGACTCATTCCATTCGCTCTCTGATATTTCTCCTCCACATCCAGCGCAACCGGGATATCCTGCNTCAAGAAGAAATTTCACTTGGTNCTCAAATTCGTACCAATCAGTATTAGGTACCCAGCAGACTTCTAGACTTGGTTCATCACTTCCGAAATGCGCCAAGCCTTCTATGGATAATGGTCCCTCTATGACAGATGGTAGCCCAGTCTTGGCTGGGACGTTATCTGAAATTAGTTGAANTAAATCCCATGCGTTGNTCACAAATTCTTTGGGAACCGATAGCCTGCANGAATCAACTCGTAGGAACCTTCGCGCAGCCTCTCTTAGNGAAGGCCACCTNGGGTCACTCATGTCCATATTAACGCCCATGGCAGGGCAAGATTTGAAGCATGCGCTTTCAAACAANGGNACGATGGGACTAGGATATGCATTNTTCNTCCGGCCTTTTTTGGCGGTAATGGATAGTGAAAAGGCTCACAAACGGGCGATTCTAGGGCTCAAACTAGCATCTTTTACTGCAATTGGAAGGATGNTCNTGAGGCTTCTTTACAANCCTAGAAAATTAGAAAGTGAAGCNTTTGGCNTGAAGTTTTCTAATCCACTGGGTCTCGCCGCAGGGATGGACAAAAAAGCAGATGCAATGCAAGGTTGGGAGAACCTTGGTTTTGGTTTCATAGAAATTGGGGGGGTCACGCAACATGAACAACAGGGAAATCCAAAACCACGAATGTTCCGTTCTGCAAAACACAAAGCTCTGATAAACCGCATGGGATTCAACAACCCAGGAAGTAAAAAAATGGCTTCTCACCTGTCTGAAACAAAAAAGCCTAACATACCGGTTTTCCTTAACGTCGGTAAATCAAAAATTACGTCATTAGANGATGCTCACCTTGATTATGCAAAGACTGTCGAGGTCTGCGGACCTTATGTTGATGGATTTGTNATTAACGTGTCTTCTCCCAATACACCAAATCTTAGAGAACTCCAAAAGGATGAAGACCTTGCTAGAATAATTAAATCAGTCAAAACCCACAGTGGCAAAAAGCCAGTATTAGTGAAAATCGCACCAGATTTGGAAGATGCACAAATTAAATCCATAGTTAACACGGCAAGAGACCTCGACTGCGCAGGTATCATCGCAACTAACACTACANTAAGCCGACCCGATAATTCCCATCCGATGTCTGAACAAGGTGGCTTATCAGGCAAACCATTGAGGGATAGATCAACAGAGGTGATCCGCCTTATCGCCGANCACACAAATGGTGATTGGTTGATTATTGGGGTTGGAGGGATAAGCAGCGCTGAAGATGCCTGGGAAAAAATCACTAACGGAGCGACATTGATACAGATTTATTCTTCGCTAGTATTCAGCGGAGCATCCGCAATCAAATCAATCGTCAATGGTCTTGAAAAGAAACTCAAATCTAAAGGTTTGACTCGAATACAAGACGCTGTAGGACTTGCAAGGAGAGTTTGACATGTTAACACACCGAGCAAGGTTACTAATCATTGGTGGAGTTCTAACTGCAGCACTTGCTGCTACATTGCTTGTTACAACACCTGAGGCTACAAGAACAGTAGATGAAGTGATGAAAAATCCTGAGAATCTTGAAGGTCGTGAAATCGCAATCAGAGGTGAGGTATTAGATGGTTCAATCGATAACTCATCTTACATGTTTATTTTGCACGGTGAGAACGAACAAATATACGTCGATTTCAGCGANGCATCCGTATCAAATGGTTTAGATGACAATAGAACAGTATATGCTGAAGGAGTTCTNAAGGAATCAAATGGAATTTGGATTTTTGAAGCCGAAGTGATAAAAACCAGTTGTCCGTCAAAGTATGAAGAAGCCGAAGATTAAGATTCGGTGGGTTCAAAACATGCAAGATGCACGGCGCGGTGGGATAGGAGGGGAGTTTGCGTGCCCTCTTCCGCAAATCGCAAATGGCGGTCCGAAAGCCAGGGGGCGGCTCAGCCGGTCCACGGATTCCCACTGGCGGACGTCGATGTCTCGCCCCCACGTGACCCGGGTGTCACGAACCGAAGCCGGAAGGAGTCGGGAACTGAATAACCGGGGGAACAGGTCAGGC
>PBGS01000029.1 GCA_002720115.1 Methanobacteriota archaeon | reverse complement strand
AGCCACGAACACGTGTTCGAATCGCGGTGGGGCCGCCATCATTCTTCTTCGTTAACTAACGTAACACTTTGATTTAGAGCAGCTCTAGCAGATGAGTTCAGCAACGGTAACGCCGCAAGAGCAACACATATCGCCATGCATACACCACACAAATACGACATTAACTCTGTAACAGTAGTAACTTCTTGGGGCAGCATATCTTTGGAAACACCTGCCATCATCCAAGTGCCGCCAAATCCGCCAGCTAAACCAATTATTGATCCTGCTAGTGATAATTTAACTCCTAGCTTATTTAGCCTAAATAGCATGATTCCGCCAACTAAGACCAGAATTCCGCCGATGATTAGGGAGTATCCTCTGACAGAATAGGCGCCATTTTCTCTGACTTCATCATGATACTCTTGGTATTCTTCAGCGGTGACATTTATGTCTTGATTCTGATAATTTCCCAATATAGCATCTAAATCTCCATCAGGAAAATCATCGGCCATTGAGTTTTTGAAATCGCCCCAACCAACTAAAACCATCAGAATTGAACCCATGACTAATATGATTGCAATCGTCTTCGGCCCTTTTTTATCAGGCCTCGGTGCGAAAAGCATCTCAGGTGGAGCAATAGCATCTTCATTAGACATACGAATTGAAATCTCATCTTTCATTATTACATTCCTCCAAACCCTTTCGTAAAATTTCTGGAATAACTATCGATTCCATGTTGACCATGTCAACACAAACTGTAATCTGTTCACTCGTCCACAACAGTTGTTCATTTTGATTGTGAAACTCGTATTGCCACGTACATGATTTTCCTCCAATTTTGGAAATCCAAATTGTTGCTGTGACAATGTCTCCGTACTTCAGCGGCGCATGAAAATTAGATTTGATGCTAACGATTGGAAAACCGATGTTCATCTCAGTTAAGATGTGTGGATAATCTACGCCACACATGACCTCCCACGATTCTTCAAAAAATCTGTGGGCTAAGTCGAATATCCTTGGATAGAATGCAATACCGGCTAAATCCAACATGGGGAAGTCAACACGCCTGGTCAATTGGACAGTCATGGTTTCTCGTAATGGAGGAAGTTCTTCAAGCATCCTCGGGCTTGGGCCATTTTTTACCTAGTACTTTGGCTAAGTCTTCGTCAAGTTTAGCATTCCACCAATCAGTTCCTTGCCATATAGCATATCTGCCGCGAATACCACGTATGTCTGCACCCTCAAACGAACAGTTTCTGAAATTAGATAAATTTAGTCTTGCTTTTCTTAGATCAGCTCCTCTAAAATCGCAATTGTCGAAGGCAGATTTCATTAAATCTGCTTCGACCATAGATGCTCTAGTAAAGTCGGAATTAGTGAAGTTTCCTTCAGTCAAGTCAGCACTATCAAGAATACATCTTCGGAAGTTCGAGTTAGGATGATTACCTCTCCGCAAAAGCTCTCCCTTGTGGTTTTGGAATGACCAATCTAGAGGCTCTTCTTCCCTGTCGGTGCTGCTGCCCGACATTACCATTGTAGCACCTCAGTACCGGCTGCGTTTGTCTAGGTGTGCCCTTCCTTCGGGTGTGAGAATAGCGTAGCGGTTCTTTTCTTTGGCTGATGGTGGCGTAACTAAGAAACCTCTTTCTCTTAGTCTGTTTAGGTAAAGTGACAAGTTGCCCGGTGGCTCTAAACCGGCATCTTCAAACAACTGATCTATGACTCTGGGGGGGCTATCATTTACGCCTTCTACGTCCCTTAGATACTGTATAGCGCCCAATACTTGATCTGGCTTTCTTATCAAACTGCAGTTCTCAATCAAGGCCCTAAACGCAGAGCCTCTCTCTGGCAATCCTGCGTCTCTGGCAGCATCAACGGCCGCTTCTATCGCTCTCTCTCTTGCGTTTCTTATCCTTGATAGAGCAATTGACCATGTATCATCCTCTTTTACTCTGATTAAGCGCTCATCTACGCTATTTTGAGCACCGGATAGATCAATNTCAACATCTCCTGCTCGGATTAGTACNTTGGCTTCTTCNTCCATANATATCCCTTGCCAACAGCNATTNNCACCNTTTGTTTACAATGTACATACATCAAGTNGACTCGCTTATGNTNGATTACTACCCAGCATTTGTAATAAAGACCTGTTTTGTCCTTCGCAGNANAATGTTATGTAAATNTNANAAAAAATAGCAAACCGGCGACAAATGACATCATTTGAAAAACCAAACTAATCAGGGTTTTTNGGGTAAGGCACATGAAGGGGCTATGTANTCATNAACCACTGCGGG
The DNA here is from genome assembly GCA_002720115.1 of Methanobacteriota archaeon. Classification (GTDB taxonomy): domain Archaea; phylum Thermoplasmatota; class Poseidoniia; order Poseidoniales; family Poseidoniaceae; genus MGIIa-K1. The sequence goes on along the minus strand of PBGS01000029.1, from coordinate 29,398 downwards.
TGAGGGAATGAAGCGTATACCACCATATTTGATAGTCTTCTTTTTGCTTACTTCATGTCCTCCAATNGCGTTTGTGTCTGCTTCAGGTGAGCCATCAAGCTTCAATACCTTTAGCGGTGGTTTAGCTTCCGTGGATGTTAGTCTGCAAGGCAATGTTACAAATGACAGTGCAGCATTGGACATACCACGCAATGTTACGTTTGTCACATCAGGTTTTCAATTGAATGTTGAATCNCAGGACGAAAGTCCTGGCCAAATTTGGATTGATGTAGGTGAGGATGGAACGTATGAATGGGAATTNACCGGNACGGGATATGGAGATATTGGCAGCCAGAATCAGTTTTACGACGGCAGCGAATTCTATATTCTTCCATCTCCTTCTGGCAATTCTACCACACCCGGAGTACTAATNCCCTCTTCCGCAACTCTGCAGTCATCGANTATGGAGGCAAGTTTTTCACCAAGATCNGGTGGTGGTTTCTTCCAGATTGGCGAATACCAGCAAGTGATAGAGACAGACGTAGACGGAGANGGCAATCCAGAACCGATGTTTTTGCTAAAGATTCAATCAAATAATTCGACCTCCATTGTATGGGCCGATTGGAATTCCAGCTCTGGTATAACAATCTCTAATCCGGTTCAAACCTGTGATAACGCAACCTCACTATCCGTGGGAGACATCAACGGAGACGGCAATGAGGACATAGTAGCATTTTCCACACAATCGGGTCATGCTTGTGTTCACATTGCTAATGGTACATCTTTTGACCCCGTCGTCAATTCGACGGTTACCAATGGCTTGGTCAAAGCGACACTAGGCGATATAGATGCAGATGGTGCTGATGAGATTTTATCAATAAACTCAGGAGGTATTCTAGCATTTCAATCGTGGAATAACACGACTGCTGGGCTGTCNGCAGCGGTTGGGGAAATGATAACCCCCAANGGAAGTGTGGGCATGCCTGCTCTTCTCATTTCANTACATGTGGGCGACTTCTTTGGTTCAGGTAATGAATCAATGCTCGTTATGGACAGTTCAGGACATTGGTCGCTTTGGCAATACCGTACAGGCGCGTTGTTAGGGCCAATAGTATCATTTGATGATATCTCGAGAGACGAAATTTTGACAGATTTAGACGGTGATGGTGACATTGATATTGTAGGTTCAAATGATACGGGGTTCGCATTCAGGATCAATAATGGGACAACNTGGCAATTGAATTCGCAACAAGGACAGGTCAATTTCCANAATTCCACAATTNTCGATTTCGATAAAGACGGGGTTCTTGAACTACTTTCTCCAGTTTCAGCCGTATCAGATGGTTCGCCTTCAACAATTGATGGAAATATTTCTATCAGGGAAATTAATTCAACGAACATATCATTACAATCCTCTGAAGTTCTCGAGCCATGGTCAATGCCAAATTCNATTTTGACTATGGATCTAGATGGTGATGGTGCCATCGAGCACGTTGTATCCGCTGGTGAGAGCGCCAGAGGTGTGTTCATTGGTGGGTGGCATAGCATAGAGCTTGATGCGGATGGCGATGGGAATCCCGAAATGAGTAGAACTGGATATGCAGGAGATTCCAGCAATGGGCTCAGCCCGCTGATGATGATTGATGATGCTGACGGTATAAGAGACGATTTAGCGATTACAATACCTAACCTTCCGACAACAGTTGATGGATATGGCGTATCTATGGTCAATGTATCGATGAATATCAGTACGACAGGAGAGGGTGATTTCAATTTTTCAAATCTTGAAATCTCCTATGATTGTCAATTCTTTGTAGGCCAAAATCCACACCTTATAGGGAATCTAACTAACTCACTTAATCAGCAGATGACTGGCGGAGTAGGCAATCTTACGATTAAACTCCCAATCAATTCCACCAAAGCAGGAAATATTTCTCTTACAAATTTCTTCGCAACAACAATACCTGGGGCTCCCAATTTTGCAATCCCGATAACTCCGGTTCTTTCTTTGGTTACACTTAACGAGACAATGGTTGAATTCAGATGGAACGATCCTGTCGATTACGGGGAAGATTTCATTGAATTCGAAATTTTTAGGTTGGAGTCCCCAACAGAATCCGTAGATTTACTGAACGTTTACAATAGTACAGTCTTCAATGAGACAATAGATTCCAACGTAGAAGTTGGTGCCACATATTGGTACNTCGTTAGGTCTGCCCATCTATTCGGAATCTCTTCCAATCTTTCTAGCCCGTTGCAAGTTACGATACCATATCCTCCNCCACCGGGCGCTTTAACAGGACTTGTTCTGACGGACGTCGCTCCAGATCAAGGAGGAGAACTTGAATTAACATGGGATCATAGTACGGATGAAATTTCAGGTTATGAGGTATATCTGCAAAACTCATCCTTTACGAGTACCGCTGGGTTGACCCCATTCACACTGGTTTCATCATCGAGTAACTCAACGATATTGTCTGGACTGAACAATGGACAAGGTTACTGGGCGACAGTGGTTGCGGTAGACCAGTANGGAAACAAGACAGAAGAAGTTGTACCGGTAGGTCCTGCCTATCCGAGGAATGACGACCCATCCGTGGTAAATCTAGAATTGGTTGTTAGCTCAACTANTTCAGTAGGCTCTGCGTTCAGTTTAGAAATCAAACCTGAGGTCGATGGAGAACAAATTATCCCNGCAGGAGATATTTTGATTTCGATGGAAACTAANANCGGTACATACCCTATTTCAACGAATTGGGATTNANTTTCCTTAAGTGACTTTTTAGATTTGGGCCCGGAGTTTTCTGGAGTAACCGGCGATGTGATAATATGGGCTAATTACAGCGGATATCCGGGAGATGAGCAATCAAGACCTATTTCANCATCCTCTACCTCGTCCGTCTCGACGGTTACTGTGAAAGCAAATTTCACGTCAACAGAGGATAATTACGAGTTAGACTGGGAAAATGAAACCAGTGTTAGAGTTGACTTGACTGCTCAGTACCAAAGTCAGCAACAGCTTCTGGATGGTAGTGAATTNATTTGGACTGCTTACAATAATTCNACAGGAGCGATNGCATCTGGAACNGGAGTNATTCAANATGGATTCAANCAGTTTATTGTCAATTTCTCTGAGTCAGGAATTTTATTCATAAATTTGACANGTAANTCATGGATTGATGCNGATACAAGTTCCCTACAAATTCCTCTTCTACAATATGGGAGNTCTTCTGGNNNTAATGATACTCAGAANAATCAAACAAANCAGGAGCCATGGTCCCCAGATNNGATGCTAGATGTCACATTAGATTGTGGACTTGTGATNATTGACCCGACTGTAGACCAAGAACTTAATTGCCTTCTCACAAACCCTAACAACTATTCTCTGGAGGTTTCATTAGAAGCAGATGGTTGGTCTGAGTGGCCTGATTATATCTTGTTCGAACCAACAGCTGGGCAAGGCGACTTCATTCTAGAAGGATTCGAGAGTAAAAATATAGAAATCCGTGTTGACTTGATGGTAGAAGATTTTGCAAATAGCGGCTTGCCAACAGGCTTGATGGAAGTTGATTTGCGACAAGGTCCTTACGAGTACACAAGTCCGGGAGATAGGCCNATAACATTCGAAATACGCTGGAATCTAGCAGATCAACCACAAGTTGTAATTCCAGACCCGGAAGACAACAATACAAACCAATCTATTACAGAAGACAAAAAGTCAACCTCGGATAATACCATGCTCATTCTGGGAAGTGTTGGTGCTGTTGCTGTGGTGTGCCTAATTGCTTTCATTGTCATAAGAATGAGGAATAGCGACTTTGAGGATTGGGAAGAGGATGATTTAGACATGGAGCCAGATGTAATGGAGAANTCGAGAGTTTCGAAACCGCTCCCNGTCGGTGTTGCTCTTGATGAAATAGAAGATAGAACAATAATTGACGAATCTCCAGATAGGCCAGATTTTATTAATGAATTTGATGAAGATGAGGCCGTGTCTCAAAACTACAGCGACAATGATGATGCAGAATATTATGAGACAGAATCTGATAACTCTGGAATAACAACAGATGAACATGGAACAGAGTGGTATGAGGANGAAGTCGGAGTTTGGTGGTTCAGAGATCCAGGGGAGGACGATTGGTCTGAATTTGTCGAGTAATTTCGTAATACCTTTGAATAAGTCAGAAGAGGATTAGATATGACGGGCCAAGCAACATATGATTTGGTTTTGCATCAAGATGCAGATCCAACAACAAGNGGAATCGCTATTTGTGGGTTTTCTACCGTAGGCATGGTAGGGGTTATTGCAGCATCACATGTGATCAGTCAATTAAAATTGAAGCAACTGGGTACTGTTTTAAATCCTGAATTTCCGGCAATGGCTCTTATCCATCATGAAGTTCCAAAACATCCAGTTCGTGTTTACCAAGGTAATGGTGTTGGTGTTTTTACTGCAGAAGTAAGGTTTGGGCCCGAGAGAGACGTGCTGTTTGCTAATACCGTTCTTGACTGGTTCACAAAAGGCGGGTTTGACCAACTCATAGTGATAGATGGTGTTGCCAGAGAGAATATAGATGACCGAGAAGATTCTCTTTACGGAGTTAGCTCAACAGTCAGTGGGAGAAGCCGACTTAAACAAGCAGGTATAGAACCTGTGAGGCAAGGTATAGTTGCTGGCATTGCAGGTTATTTAATCGCTGAAGGGGATAGACTCGGTCTAGATGTCACTGCAATACTTGCTGATTGTAGTCCGATGTACCCCGATGCAAGAGCCGCTGCCATTGCANTAGAGGCGGTTACCGATNTGACTGGAATTGATATTCCGCTCTCGTCTCTNTTGGAGGATGCTAGAAAAATAGAAGATAGCGTACGTGAGGTATTTGAGAACTCACAAACTATGTTGCCTGCCCCGGAAGACGAGATAGATCCGTCATTCGGCTGATTTTGCTACCTCGATTACTGTATCCCAATCGGCATCNGTTGCAAACATCGGCTCCGGCATTTGACACCTGCACATTTTGTATCCCTTTTTTTCTAAACCCGCTTTCATTTTTTTCATAGATGGTATTTGACCTATGCCTGCAGCATTTCCCAGCGAATCTATTGCCACTAGTAGATGGTCTGTTGAGAGTAACTCCGCAGACTCGGCGATATGCCTCACGCTCCTTTCTATTTCTCTTTTGGAGTGTTCAATGTCATGCTCTGTCCAGTTTTCGGGATAATCTTCTTTTTTGCCAGCACATAGTTCAAGTGCTCTTTCAACGGTTAACCTTCCTGCAATTTCAGCATCAAACAACGGGCCAGTCCACATCGGCCCTGAAAATCTCCCGGCTGGTATAGAATCAAAATGGTAGGGTTCAGACCTAATTCTGTATCCNATTTTCTCCTTCCACTTCGTAGCGTTTTCTTTCGATCTTTTTAGAAGTACACTTACACGAACATGATGACCATCAAATAGAGATAGAATTGGATGTATTGATTTGTCGTGCATTGCAGCAATACGTGCAATCAATCCAAGAAGGATTCTCGTGGCATCATCATGCATGTATGCATCGGTTATNCCAGTAGAGCCATATCTTCTCAAAGCACTGGATTCTACTGAACCACATAGTGCTGCTATATCGGTTGCAGTAACCTCTAGTACACCAACTCTTGAAATCGATTGAATTGCAGTGTCTAGGAAACTAACAGGTGATCCAAAAGGGTCAATATCTATCCATTGAAANGGGAATTCTACCATCAATTTTTTTGCATCGCCATGCACCCATTGAATACCATCATCTACGTAATTCAGAGGTTGTTTGCTAAATCTGCTAGGCTCTGGACTCCAATCAACTCCATCATTTATTGGGTGAGAATCGTGTGATTTTTTACCCCATGTTAATGCATCTAAGTCTAGGTCNTTTGCTGTAATTCTTAACCTATCTTGTTTCGGAATTTCTTTTCGCCATCTGCGGGGTCTAACACCAGTTGCACAAAGTGCGTCCAAGACTCGAACAATTTTACCATCAGGAACTAACCAATTATTTTCTAATGCATCAGCTAGTAGAAGCACAGAACGGGTTCTGGCAGGAGCCATAGCAGGATTAAGAAATCCTTCACCAGTTTTGGTAGCGGGACCGCGAGGCATGTGGGTTGGTCTACTTTGGTGATTCTTCAAGTGTACAGAGGTTCTACCCTCCAACCAGATATGACCCGGCCACCCCTCTGGAATCATAACCAATCCTCAGTAGTGCTCAAAGAAGACTTCCGGATTAGTGTGAGTAACCTTCCCACCATTGTCCACAACATGCCCGATTATTGCACAACCATCCATTCGTTGTTCAATCCATTGTAAAACGCTTTCTGCAACGCTAGGATCCACGGCGATAATCATTCCACAACCCATATTGAAAGTCCTATACATTTCCCGATCACTTACNTTTCCGTTTGATTGTATCCAGTCAAATTCTGGTAGCACAGGTAGAGGGTTACTGATGTGCCAACCGAGGGAATCGTGTAACCTAAGAAGATTCGACAAACCTCCACCTGTGATATGACAAATAGCGTGAATAAATTCAGAATCACACGGGCCATCCTGAATTAAATCTACAACTGGATCGCAGTATATTCGTGTGGGATTTAGGAAAATTTCTCCTAGTGTAATACTCCCCTCATTAAATCTTTCAATTCGATTTTCCTCGACATTGAATGGGGCAATATCATTCCATTCTCCGCCTATGTGTGAAATGACATTTCTTACCAAAGAATATCCATTGGAATGAACACCTGAAGATGGCAATCCGATTAGCACATCCCCCTCTTTCAAATTTGCACCTGTGATCTCTTTACCTTTTGGAAGCCAACCCAAAGCAGTACCTGAGAGGTCTAACTCTGTAACAATACCGGGTAGGCTTGCAGTTTCTCCACCTGCGAGGGTTACTCTCGCTCTTCTACAAGCTTCTGCTAAACTAGATCCTATTGCAGCATGTGTTTCAGGATCCGGCTTAGGGACTGCTATGTAGTCTACGAATGCTATTGGCTCGGCTCCAACGCACAGCAAATCATTCACATTCATAGCCATACAATCAATTCCAACACCAGCCCATTGCCCTAATTTTGTAGCAATTGAAAGTTTGGAACCAACTCCATCTGTTGCCAATGCAAGATAATTGTCACCAAACTCGATGAGTCCGCCAAAACCTCCTGGTAGGTCAACTGGCGCTCCAGGGGTTCCGGATTTTCTATTCGAGCGACTTAGTGCGCTGACTAATGCACCTACGGCGTCCCCCTCGAGGTCAATATCTACGCCGCTTCCTGCATAGTCTAGACCTTCTGCCATGTCATCACCGAAACGCGTCACTCTCATCATGATGCCGATTGAATATTTTTGACAATCCAGGGTAATGAAAGGTCTAATCGATGATCAATTCCGCTATGTGTGCCCTGGAATTCCTCCCATTGATGTTCGATTCCTAATTCATTCATTCTGTTATGTAATTGCCTCAAACCGTATTGGATATTGTACTGGTCTTTGTTTCCTACATCAATCCAACATGGTGGCAGATTCTGATACTTTTCTATCAGGGTTAATGGATCCCAACTCAGCCATTGAGCCCATTTATCATCATCAAATATACAATTAGAATTAACAGGTAATGTCCCGTCACTATATGTTGCCGCCATTGCTAAAATCATTAGCGTGTGGAAATCTTCGGGTTTCATTGATTGCGCACTTTTAACATGCTTCAGAAACTCTGACTCTCCACCATAGACCATGACTTCGGTGAGAGTTGTAGCCATTTCGATTCCAAATAATAATTCGAACCCACAATCTCCTGAGTGGCACGCTATCGCATCCCAGCAGTCGTCCATCATACCTCTAACTATTGCGCCATAACCGCCACTCGATTTCCCGACTAGACCAAATCCGGATATTTCGTAACGGTTACTCAATTGCTCTCTCAGATCATTTTCTAACCAAGTCCCCCATTTTCCTACAATTTCAGAATCGATAAATTGATTTCCACCGAGACTTGTAAAGGTGTCCGGCATTACAAGAATAGCAGGATCCATTTTCCCTTCTTTTACCAACCGCTCGTGCCTTTGCGGGAGAGTCTCACTAAAGGCTCGCCAATTAGCTCTAGCAAAACCAGTGCCTGTAAAAGGAGCGAGATATATGATGCAGGGCATCAATCCTCCATCATTTGGGGGGATGTGAACTACTATCTCTCGCTCGGTTGGATCGCCAAGTTGATTTGCTAAAGTTGATGAGGAAAACGAGAATCTTTCCAAAATTCCTCTGATGGGTTCAAAAGAGTGCTCGGGCATGTACCGCCGATGGGCTTCAGGGAAATGTGCTTGGCGGTATTCCAATGGAAGCCGATGGAGGTTGTATGTTGCGGTTAAATTCCAGTGGAAATAGAGGGGAAGAAATGATTGATGTCAATCATTATATGCATTCGCCAACGGCTTCATATGTCCAGTCGGAGGTGTTAGTGTGACAATTCAAGAATTTGACTTACCTGCCAGGTGGAGAACCCTGTTACTTGAAAATTACAGCGAAGCCATCCATAATTTAGAGGTAACATGGCCTGATAATCAATCTCTGGAGGTTTCTTATCGTGAGATTGAATCATTTGATCCAGACTTCGCACGCTCCATAATTGAAGAGCCAGAGAACAACACCCAAGCAGCTAACCAAGCATTGGGTCAGTTGCTTTCAGAGTTGGGGGCACCTCGAATAGTTGCATTTATTCGAATCGTTGAACTGCCCCCTGATTCTCACCGCACAGTACGACAGTTACGCAGTGAAGATTTGGGTTTTATGATCTCTGTAGACGCTATAGCCACTAAGATTGGGAAAGTGCTGCCCAGAACGTATGAAGGAGTATTCGTTTGCGCCGCTTGCGGCCATTCTAGTAGAGTAAATCAACCGAATGAACAAGAATTGGTGGAACCAGTAGAGTGTTTCGAGATTGATGGGGGATGTGGTAGGAAAAAGAACCAGACAAAATTCCACCAAAGAGTGGAGGAATCAATACTTATTGACACCCAATTTATTGAACTGCAAGAACCACCTGAAAACCTACGTGGAGGCGTTCAACCAGAGAGAATCTTGTGTATTGCGGAGCATGACTTAGCGGGCAAGTTAAATCCGGGAGATAGGGTTACTGCGAACGGTATGTTATTCGTTAGGTCGCAAAGAAAATTGGGTAAAGACACTCCTATTTTTGATATTTTTATGAGAATTCATAGCATACAGAGAGAGAATATACCTCTTGAAGAGATTCAAATTTCTGAAGATGAGGAAAGAGANATTAAGGAATTGGCAAGAAGGGAAGATGTTCATGATTTGCTAACAAAGTCGATTGCTCCTTCTATATTTGGAATGATGAGACAAAAAGAGTCATTGATGCTTCAATTATTCGGAGGCGTNGCCTCCAAAGCTAAAGACGGGACTAGGTTACGAGGTGATATTCATATTCTCTTNATGGGAGACCCCGGTGTAGCGAAATCACAACTCCTATCCTACATGTCACAAATTTCTCCTAGGGGCCGATTCACATCCGGGATGTCTGCATCTGCNGCGGGATTGACAGCNGCAGCAGTCCAAGATTCGGCTGCNGATGGTAGGTGGACCCTTGAGGCTGGTNCGCTAGCCTTGGCAGACNTGGGATTGGCTGCAATCGATGAATTCGATAAAATGAACGANAACGATCGCTCATCCATGCACGAGGCGATGGAGCAGCAGAGAATTTCTATATCNAAAGCCGGCATAAACGCAACACTTTCAACCCGTTGTGCAATTCTTGCTGCTGCGAATCCGAAAGCAGGNCGTTTCGAAGCAGTTTCGGAGGTACCATTCACGCAACAAATTAATTTGAAACCAGCATTAATTTCGAGATTTGACGTGATATGGTTACTTACAGACCAACCTGTTGCGGACCATGACTCTTTAATTGCTAACCATATAATGGCTAACCGTTCCCAGTCAGTCCCTGAAATATTGATTGATCAAGGGAGTGAAGTAGATCCGTCAAAATCTGCCAGGTTTGAAGGATTAGACAAAAAAGAGGGGATTGTAAATAGAGAGCTGATTAGAAAATATGTCGCTTATGCAAAGAGGAATATTCACCCCCAGCTGACCGAAGAAGCCCAAGATGCTCTCAGAGAGTTCTATGTTGAAACACGCAGACAAAGCGGTGAATCTACAGATTCAATTTCAATTTCAGCAAGAGCAATCGAGGGCCTTTATCGATTGGCTCAAGCATCAGCCAGGGTCAGGCTATCTGAAATGGCAACAATTGAGGATGCAGAGAGGTCTATCCGGTTGACAAGATTTTGGAGACACGAATTGATGGGAGAAAACTTCGATGAAACCACGATTTTTTCTGGAAAGAAGCCGACAAAGAGAAATCGGGAGAGATCAATTCTTGAAATTGTTAGGAGAATCCATCTCGAGACAGGCCAGCCTGCGCCATTAAATGATGTGTTTAATGAGGCTGAAAGAATCGATATCAATCGGTCTTCTGCAGAAGAGATCATAGAAGCGATGTGTACAGATGGTAGGCTTTTCCGTCCATTGTATGATACACTGGCTCCCGCTTGAAACGATGCTATGATATCAATGAGATATTTCAGGTGTAAACATGGAACCACTAGGAGATGTTGCAGACCCTGCATCTCTAGACCCGGAAAGTCTAGGGTTCATGTGTGGTATAGAGGTTCATCAGCAATTAGCAACAGGTAAACTACATTCACGTCAACCGGGCGAACTTCACGACATCACAATTGAAACCTTACCTGATGATTGGGTCCGATATAATCGCAAACTTAGGTCTTCGAGTGGCGAGGGTGGTGCAGTCGATGTCGCAGCGAGGTTTGAAGCTCGCCGGAATCGTTCATTTGTTTATTGTCAGGCCCCAAATTCCGGACTAATCGAGTTAGACGAACAACCCCCGCTGCCACATGACAATGAGGCTCTGGACATATCTCTCACGGTATCAGGAATGCTAAATGCAAGCCCGGTACCTCTACTACAAACAATGAGGAAGACAGTGGTTGACGGCTCCAATACAAGCGGGTTCCAAAGAACAACATTAGTAGCCACTTCCGGAGTATTGGAAACCGATGGTGGACCAGTAGGAATAGACGTTCTTTGTCTAGAAGAAGACAGTGCGCGTAAACTAGACAGTGAACTTACGCCTAGTGGAGAAATTGTAACTTGGAATTTAGACAGGCTCGGAATCCCTCTGATTGAGATTGCAACAGCACCTGATGTCAAGACTCCCGACCATGCAAAGCAGACCTCGATTGCTCTTGGGCGAACATTGAGAGACACTCGGAGGGTCCGAAGAGGTTTAGGTAGTATTCGACAAGATCTCAATGTGTCAATCATGTGCGGAGATAGAGTGGAAATCAAAGGATGTCAAGACCTNGATTGGATTCCAAGAATTATCAGATGTGAGATGGCTCGCCAACTTCATTTTTACAGGCTAGCAAACANGCTTAGAGACTCCCACGGTTTACCTAATTTACCAAGCGATAGGAGACTAGAATCTGATTCAATTAGAAGCGATGTAGAGGAAATTTTACNTGCAGAATTTGTTGATGTTTCCTCCCAATTCACTGCATGCGAGGCTAATAGGGTTAAGCAAGGGCTATCTTCAGATTCAGTAATGATGGCACTGGCATTACCCGGTTTTGAGGGGTTAATTGGAACCAAAGAATTCGACNCNGATGGTGCGCAGATGCCTCGTTTNGGAAGAGAATTAGCTGGAGCAGCAAAGCTTGCTGGGGTTGCAGGAGTATACCACAGCGACGAACTCCCTGCTTATGGAATAGACCAAAAGTTCGTAGACGCAACAAGAGAAGCGCTTCACGGAGTTGATGCATTTGTTCTATGTCTTGCACCAAGATGGCAGGCAGAATTGGCCTTGGAGAGTGTGCTTAATCGTGCAAGATTGGCATTCGAAAGGATACCGCAAGAAGTAAGAAATGTAGTAATTCGAAAAGGATCTCCCGAAGATGGAACAACAACCCCAATGAGACCATTNCCCGGAGGTGCCAGAATGTACCCAGAGACAGACATCCCTCCAATACAGATATCATCTGATAAATGGCAAGAGATTATGGAAAATCTACCAATGACGCAAAAGGAGCGTAAAGATAGACTAGAAAATTATGACATTAGCGATGATCAGCGCAATCAATTGTTGTCTCGAGAATTGGATGATGAATTCGTTTCCCATTCACAAGGGCTTNCACACAAGGCTTGGGCTACGATGTTGCTTGAAAANGAGGGCGANATTGGTTTGATGGCACTTGTTTTGGCAGCTAAAGAAGCGGGTAATGTTACGAGAGANGGTATGGCCCCATTGTTAGCAGAATTTGCCGGAGAAAACCCGAGCCTCGAACAATTATCGATTAGAGCCGAAGACCTAGGGTTCAAGCCTGCTGATACTGGTGATTTAGCGGAAGTGGTCAGGAAAGTGGTTGCAGGTAGAATTGATTTTGTAAAGGAGCGAGGAATGGGTGCTATGGGCCCATTGATGGGAATCGTGATGAAAGAATGCGGGGGCTCCGCCGATGGAAAACAGGTTAGCGCACTACTTAGAGAAGAGATTGCGAGGCATGTTTGATGAAGAGAATTTCAATTATGTGTTGTTTGTTACTCTGCATTTTTGTACCTACTTCAAGTGCTGAGTCCGAACCTCCTATTTCATGGGAAATTGATTTACAAAACGGGTATATCTCAACCAAACCGGTATTTGTTGGGGACCAATTAATCGTAAGGACTTCGGGTTTTTGGACTGGTGACGATAGGCCACACGTATATTCCTTTGACTACCAAACGGGTCAAGAAAATTGGCGATTTGTAAATTCTAATTCAACAAATCACGACATGAGCCCGCTATTGTATGTTGAGGCTGGCGCTGGCGAGTGCGGCACTTGGCCTGAAATGGTAATAGTAGGTTGGACTGACGGGAGNGTCACAGCATTAGACATCGCTGATGGGGACCTGATATGGACATCCCAGACCGAGGTAGTAACATGGGGGATTACCGGAGCTATGGCCCTAGACGGTGATCACGTAGTCGTGCCAACGAGACAGGGGCTCTCAACATTTTGCTTGGGTGACGGCAATTTAGATTTGAGAGTAGACCTACCTCAGTTAGGTTGGAGGAATGGTGTAACGGTAACTGATGAGGCTTATTTAATCGGGAATGAAGAAGGTGTTCTAAATATAGTGAACAGATCAGGAGAAGTAGAGAATCTCACGATTGGAGACGGGATGATAAGACACGCACCAATACAAACTCCCGCTGGCATAATAACGCATTTACAGACCAGTTCAGAGTCAGGAATATATCTAGGCACAGAACTTCTTTCTAGCGGGGGTCCGTCACCGGCAATCCCTTTACAATTAAACGACAAGGTATTTTTCGCAACTAGCGAAAGCGTAAGTCTTTGGATATGTAATATTATATGTGAATTCCATGGCCAGACCGATTTCCACACTAATGGAGAAATTACTGCACAAGTAATGGGAAATAATACTCAAATTTGGTTTCCGNGAAATACAGCTGAAGGCGGTTGGGGATTCGGTTTACCTGGCACAGAATTATCCATCTANTCAACAAATCATGATACTTACACTACTGCAGGTGTTGGATTTGGTCCGGACGGATATGTAGCCTTTGGGAATGACGCAGGGGTCTTGATGGTTACATCCAATCTCCAGAATGAAAGCGGCACTGGCGATAATACAGACCAGACTAATGTAACCGATTTGATCAATACTACAAATCAGTCATCGGAGTATACAAATCAGATTGAATTGGGAGACGGACGATGTGAAGCCACCCAAGCCTCTGAAGATTTCTCATTAAAATCTACTATATTCAAGATATTAATTTCTATTTTGGTTGCTGCAATGTTTTTACTTTTCCTTAGAGGTTATCGTGAATTAGTGGCTAAGTTGTCTGTAATATTATTGCTGATGATAGCTTTACTTCTATTCCCCTCAATATCACAAATATGGTCTTCCGAAGTTTCTGACTTGCGCACAACTTCTGAAGATTGGGACGAAGATTGGCCAAAAGAATGGCAAGACACACAAATCGTTGTGTTTGAATTACCAGACGGAGAAGTGGTCATAGGAGGCTGTAGTGGACATGAAACAGTCCAACAACTGACAGAAAGTGCAGCCGAAGAATTAGGAATTGAAATTGAGAGAGAAACATTCAGTATTGGAGAAATGATTGTTTCTTTTAATGGCCATGAACTAAATGGTTGGGAATTCACAGTCGATGGTCAAAGATCTACAGTTGGAATCTCCGCCGCTGTCATTGACGAAGACTCGGTAGTTAGATGGTCGGCAGCGCGAAGTTGAAATCTTGAAACCCTTTAGGTACTGATATGGTAATGACCGATGGAGTTCACGGGGCAGTACTCGGTCCTATCGAAATGCTAGTACTGAACATAGTTTTGATAACATTCTGTTTCTTCATGCTTTGCCGTCCAACAATCAATAGCACTCGAGAAGTTTTGGTACTAAGTACCATAACAATTGCTGCAGCAGCGAGTAGAATTATTCTAGAACCATTACCAAATGTTCAACCACTAACAGTATTGTGTTTGATTATGGGTGCATCTGTTGGTGCACGAAGAGGAATGGCCTTCGCAGTGATGGCTACAATGATTTCAAACATCATTCTCTCCCACGGATTGTGGACATTATTTCAGGCCACAGGATGGGCGGCGATTGCGTTTGCAGGTTCAAAATTAAATCTGGTAATTCAATCTGATATTCTTATGAAAAGACTTCTAGTAACATCAGTTATTGTATCTGTTTTGTTTGATTGGTGGGTCTCACTCTCAGTAATCACAAGTGGTACGACTCTGTTTGAATTCTTCCTCTACATACTAAACGGATTACCCTTCGACGTTCTACATGCGCTGGCTAGTATCGTTAGCGCCGTTTGGATTGCTCCTTATTTGGCAAACCTTCTGCACGACGAAATCTCTGATTTGGAGAAGCCATTGATTAGTGGTGAGGCTGATGTCATCGCCTCTTAGTGAAGTTACGATGGTCTTAGTGACCCGGGACGATTTAAAATTGTCAAAAGGAAAGCTTGCCGCTCAATGCTCGCATGCAGCAGTAAATTGTGCAATGAAGTCAAAAAAAAGGGCTCTCAGATTGTACGAGCGATGGAATAATTTCGGAGCCCGAAAAATTGTTGTGAGGGCTGATGATGAGTCTCATTTGCGACAGCTGTATGCGAAAGCGTTGGAAGGAGGTTTAGTCTGTGATCTTGTGAAGGACGCTGGGCATACAGAAATTCCTCCGGGAACAGTTACAGTACTTGGAATCGGTCCTGCTCCTCGTTCCGCAGTTGACGCGATAACCGGAGACCTGAAACTGCTTTGAGTAAAGTCGGTTTAGACCGAACATGCGCGAGTATCCATCAGACAGAGTTGACGTCCGCAGCGATACAGTTACCCAGCCTACAACTGCTATGAGAAAGGTCATGGAGGTTGCTGTGGTTGGCGATGATGTGCTTGGGGACGACCCGTCGGTCATCGAACTACAGAATCGGCTTGCTAAAATGTTCGGTAAAGAGGCCGCACTATTCGTTGCCAGTGGTACGATGGCAAATGCGATAGCGCTAAGGACACATACTGTACCTGGCGATGAGATAATTTGCGATAAAACCGCTCATATTTACAAATATGAAGGCGGGGGATATGCTGCGTTATGCGGCGCATCAATTTCTCTTGTAGAGGGTAATAGAGGATTAATGACCGCAGACCAGGTAAAGAAAGCAATTCGTAAAGCAGAGGGTTCAGGTTCTCACTATCCCGATGGTACACTGGTTTGCGTAGAAAATACTTCTAATCTGGGGGGCGGTGCTTGTTATACTCAAGAAGCCCTTGACGAAATCGCAGCTGTTGCGAAAGCCAATGGGTGTGCGACACATATAGATGGAGCAAGAATATTCAATGCATCGGTAGCAACCGGTGTTGATGTTGCTAGAATGTGCAGAGATTATGATTCAGTATCAATTTGTCTCTCTAAAGGCTTGGGAGCGCCGGTGGGATCTGTTCTAGTAGGAAGTCGAGATTTTATTGCCAAAGCTCACCGTTGGAGGAAAATGTTTGGTGGAGGTTGGAGGCAAGCCGGTGTTCTTGCCGTTGCGGGTTTATACGCTCTTGACCACCACATAGACCGCTTAGCAGAGGATCACATCCGAGCTAAGAAAGTGGCAGAATCAATAAATTCTATGGACAATTTTAGCGTTGATTTAGAAGCGGTACAGTCTAATCTTGTTTACGTTAATTGTAAAATTCCTGCGGCAGAAGTAGTCGCTTCTCTCGCCAAACACGGTATTGATATGTTCGATTTGCCTTACAATCGAGTTAGGGTTGCAATACATTTGCACATTACAGATGATGATGTTGATAGGATCATTTCTGCCTTTGCTGCACAGTGATGGCTGCAACTAGCGTTATCGCTAGTACCGCTACAATTCCGATGCTTGGTAACCTACTATCGTCGTCATCATCCGATTTTGTGTCAGGGGCCTCTTCGTCGGTTTCATCGTCAGGGACTGGCAAAATGACTTCGTGGATTAGATGAACTTGTAAGTCGTCACCATCGTAAGCAGACGGCAATACGACTTCAGTTGAGCCTGTTGTTTCGTTTCCTAAGTTTATGACTCCTCTCACTATCTTGTGATAGTATTCTTCTCCATTAGTACCGTCTGGGAAATATGCAACATCTTCAACAACCCATATTGATGTCAATATTTCACTACCGTTTGGGAAATTAGAGTTATCGTAGGCAAGATTCCACGTAGCAATCGGGTTGGAATTATTTGTGACAATCCATCCTAGCGAGGAAGATCCTATACCTAGTTCAAGGGAGTTTTCCAGATTCTTGTTGTAGTCTTCTTGAAGTGTTTCGCTATCCGGAACGCTGCCTACTTGTCTAATTGTACCGTTGAATACAGCGGTTGGTGGAAGCCGCTGCTGGTACCTGTCTATCCACCTCTCGTCCCCTTCTTGAGAGCCGAGAGGGTCTTCTGATTCACCAATGTATCTGTGGAAGTGGTATGTTTGCATGTGATGTTGGTCTTTGATATCGTTCAACGCATCCTCAACCTGAATGCAGTTTGTGCACCATGTAGCCGTGTAATCTTCGACGATTGCAGGTAGTGCTGAAAGGCTGCTAGTCGAATTTCCAGAAACGTTTGCTTCAAGGTAAACACCACCGAAAACCCAACCGACGTCCTCAAGTTTCTCTGGGCTGCCTGCTTGAGAGTTAGGCACTATGGACATTCCCAAAATCAGCGCAACCAATACGACTTTTGCTCGCATGCATATTACGCTGTAAGTGCTTTGTTTTCAATGGTTCCGATAATGGTTGAAGGCGTGGGTTCATGAACCCCCTATGTCAGGGTGATTGTTACGGGGTGGAGTGGATGGTATTGGCTAGCGAATATGTTTCTGGAATGCTATCAATGGAAGCAATCAAACCAGGAACAGGTGCCCCCGACTGGCTGCTAAATGCAATTATTTCAGGCGAACGGCTGATTGTCCTACACCCGAATGAAGCATCAAGAAAGCAAACAATTTCAAATCTTCACTCAATGAGTTCTGGCACAGTTGTGGATTCATCCAGACACTTAACACTACAAAGAATGCTTGCTGTTCTTCACATTGATTTACGTCTACCATCAATCATGAATGATGACGGTATTACTTTCGAATTAACTCACAGAGAACTCTCCTTGTCTGCATCGGAGTATGGCTTTCCACTTATACACCCAAATCCAGAAATTCCTTGGTCACGTTCTAGAACTAGAAGGGTATTGTCTCTCCACAGAGAGATATTTTCACTGAGGAATCCTTCTGATTGGGAGGATGATCCCTGTGCTGCTCAATGCGATATGGTGCTAAAAAAATTAGAATCCAAGATGGGAATGACACACCCCTCTAGAAAAGCACACGTCTTACTAAATAAACTGAATAAATCGGGCGAAATACCCTTCACACTGAAAGGGATTAGCGGAATTATCATTTTAGACCATGCAAGTAGTTTAACCGATGTAGAACTTGCTATTCTTCAGCGATTAAGCCAGCTGGTAAATATCCATCAATTGGTCAATCCAGGTTCGCACCGACTTGGCTTTCACGGCGAATACATCGAAGACATTCACCCTATCAGGCGGCAAGAGGATTTACCTGCTTGGGTCCCGAACCATGAGGTTTTGGTGCCTAAAGCGGATCTTGGTTGGCAATCACCAAAATCAGAGAATGAAATTTATCACCTAATGGTTGAATCCGAAGGCCAATCAATATCAGCAATCGGGGATATTCTATCCAAAATAGATGGAGACGTGACTATTGTAGACGGAAACCCGAAAAGTTTGGAAAGATTGCTTAAGCCATACCTAGATAATCAGGGAATAAAACTACGAGGGGCGCAAAACTCTACACTGTCTTCGTCAGCCGTATCTAGGATTTTATCTATCATCGAACTACCACGGGGCGAGGACGCATGGTCACTTGACAGATTGGCGGACATGACAGAGCAGATAGGTCTCCCAATGACTTGGAGTATCCTGAATTTAGAGCATCCCGAGTATGATGATTGGAAGCCTAATCTGCACGTGGATGTAATGGCAGAACTTGCAAGAGGATTTCACGTGCTTAGTGGTAGAGGAAGCCTTGGTAGATGGCTCTCAACACTCGCAAACGCAACCCCAAGATTTAGTACAGATGAAACCCATAAAAAAGCCCTAGAAGAGAGTCATTGGTGGGTGTCAATAATTGCTCGTTGGATGTATCCGATTCTTTCAAAGGCTGACAAAGAAGTAGCAATGAAAGATTGTGTCGGCTGTATTTCTGGGAGAAAATTGCCACTTCCCGAACCATTAACAAATCAAATAGAGTGGTTCAACTCCTTACTTGGGCAGATAGATTGGTCTCTACTCGCAACTAGGAACTCCATAGAGTCAAGTTCTATACCTGGCCTTCAACACTTCACCGATTCTGTCGCTAAACTGGCTAAAGAATTGGGGGCCGAATTCGGAGAATCATTTTTCGAGATTTTGCAAAATCTAGCAGCAAATACGCAGATACCATCACGACGAGGAAATGATACAAACCTCAGAATCCTTAGTCCAAGTCAAGCGCATGGTACCAGGTCGGAGATCTTAATCCTCAATAGATTCAATTCTGAAACATGGTCAATGAAAACCCAACCAATCCCCTGGTTAGACGAAAAATCAAGATTGAGACTAGGAATTAATCGTCCTGATAGCGAATTGAGGAAAGGAAGGCATTACCTGCGTAATCTACTTGATAGTTCAAAAATAGTAGTAATTTTGGACTCAAGTCTTCAAGATGGAGTAGAACTCTCTGGGCCTCTGGAGGAATGGATTACGACAGCCAATTTACGTCCTGAGGAATATGATTTTGAAAGGGCGCCACCATTTATCGTCCCAGATGATTGGAACCCTAAAACACCGAACCGTGCATGGGTTTGGCAGTCTATACAAGACCATGGATTGAGGTTAGTACACAAGGTGAGTTCTATGGAAATGCTTGCTGGGGGTGTAAGGACACACAATAGCGGTATATTGCCAAGAGACGACGCACAAAGGTCAGGTTTAGCGTTAATCGAGGGAAGAGAGATCTGTAGCATGCCTCTCAGCAAAGACACTATCCTTGAAGCTGCAAAATTGGAAATATTACCCGACCAATATCAACGAAGAGTAAAAATTTCAGATTACGATAATGGTGAAACATTCCCGTTCACGGAATCAGGCAAACTGGTTAGAACAAATGATTTCAAGATAACTCCGAACCGCAATCATCTTCCAAATGCTAGAAACTCGTCGCAGTGGCCTCATTTAGGAGAGGTCAAAGAAAAAAAGAAAATACTTGGGATTGATCCACGCCCCATAGTACCTCCCTCAACAAACATAAATTCGCTGGATGACAGAGTTGGATTGGGTACTGTAAATCTCGCTTTGCCCAGAATCTGGTCCCAAAGCCGCTTGCAGGCATGGTTATTTTGTCCAAGGTCCGCTTGGTATGAAAGGCACTTGAAACTAGGAAGAGAGGACAATGTGCCTGAAGACTTGGCGGCCAATGCTAGAGGTAACATAATCCACTTTGTTGAAGAAGCAGTGCTGCGGGCTCATGGATTGGAGAAAGGGATAATCCCAGAAAACCCAAAAAATCTTGTTAATGGAAAATTGGACGGGTTCGAAACTGCTTGGCAAGCGGCTCTTGAAACACTCTCAGAAAAGGCCCCGTGGATGAAACGGGCAGATGGAGTTGCAGCCCACAGATGCAGAGATTTGGTGGGTGTATCTCCATCGGATTGGACCTCTTGGTTAGAGGGGGATGAACATATTCCCATTGGTGGGAGGCTAGGTCGTATGATTGAATCAGACTTTTCTCTTGTTGATTGCGCACCTTTAGCAAGCGAATGGGAAATAAATTCCAAAAAACAACCTTATGTCATCATTGATTTACCCTCTTCTGCAGAGCAAAAAGAAGGAGTAAATAGTTTCAAATTTACAGGATTCGTTGACAAAATTGATTCTGTGATTGTTGACTATGAATTTGATAATAATTCGGAAACAATTCCACTTGATGTCGATTTGGGCAGCGAAATTCCTGTTAGTAAATTAGTAATAATCCGAGACATAAAATCTGTCGATGGACCAAAAGATGACGGCAGAGATAACCGTCACATGAAAGGTCTTTTTGACGAGGTTCAATTAGCTCTTTACGCAAGAGCATGGGAAGTTTGTAATCCCGGTCATAGGGTGATAGGGGTAGGCGTACCCCAGGTCGGTATCGATACGCAACAATGGGTAGAATTGGATCCTGAGTTTGTGCACCTCCTCAGTGATAGTAAAATCGGCATTATAACTCAATATTTAGCAAATCAGTACAGGCGACCAGGGGAGAAACTTCCTGCGAAGTCAAACCCATTTAGGGCTTGGATGCGCGAGAGGATTACTACTGCGCTGCGAGTGATTGAGAATGCGAAAGCTGGCAAAATCCCTTGCAATTGTTCAACAATTGAATCATGTCGAAGTATAAACAGAGGTGGTCGTTAATGGAATTGAACCACTCACAGAAACTTGGTCTTGATATCGATCGCCACATCGCCTTAGACGCTGGAGCAGGGACCGGTAAAACCACAGTCATGGCTCATCGTTATGTGCAGCATATCTTATCTAATAATCAAAGAGCAACGCGATTATTGCCGTCTGCTCCTCGAGTTCCAGTAAAAGGAATGGGTGCGATACGGTGTCCTGCTATAGAGAGAACTTCCATCAAGAATTGGCAAGGTTTGTTACCCACAGAAACCGTTGCAATCACCTTTACAAGAAAAGCAGCAGCAGAGCTCAAAGGTCGTATTAGAAGTCTAATTTCATGTTTACGAGCAGTGCCTCCTTCACCGGGAGACAAGAACGGAGTTCACGACACGAGAATCTCAGACCAAGGTGACGTGGAAATGTTACTCTCCCTAATGGAGGATGCACCAATCTCAACAATTGATTCGTTTCTGTCCTCAATAGTGTCTCCATGGATTGGACTAGTCTCTGACAAACCTGCGAAAGAACAGGTTGAGGAGGAGGCTAGCGTTGTTCTCCGAGAGAAGGCAATAAGAACCGCGTGGAGGTTACAAAAAGGAATTGATGGAGTTGAGGTCGGAATGACTGGAGATATTGAGTCATTTTTAGAGGCTAGAGACAGGCTGTCAGTAAGGTTGGGTGGTCAAAAAGCGTCTTCTGTTGTAATTAGGGGTTTGATGAAGAGATCTCTATTTGTCGAAGAGGCGGCAAATTCGCTTGGAAATAGAGGTCAGAATATTCGTGTCGAAGACCTCGATCACCTTTTCTTAAACCCCACCAAAGATATTATTGACAATTGGTATATTGAATTCCGTAAATTGATAGAAGATTGGGTATCGAATTGGCTTGACGGCGGTGGCCATTTCATCTTAGGTGCCGATGACACATACGGGATGACTCGCTTCAGGTATGTACAGTATCTGTGCCAGCTAAATTCAGATGACAAAAAATTCAGGTTGCAGTGGGTATGGTTGGTGTCTCAAGCCATTGCATCTGCGGACCATTTGGACAAAATAAATTGTAGACCATTGTCTAGAGCAACCCCTCCTAAATCCAAAGGATGGCCCTCGGGAATATTATCAAAAACAGCAAACAAGGCCATGTCTGCGGCAATCAAACAAACAATTTCTGACAATGCAGAAGAGATCTCAATACAAATTAGGCATATGATGAACAATTCAAGGGCGTTGCTTCTGAGAAATATAGGTCGAGCATCATTTCTTCTCAATCCTTGTATTTCCGGGCCAGTACCAATTGAAGGACAGTATGCTCATCCCCCTAGGCTTGGGGTGATGCTTCCCGAACTACCTCCTGGACGTGCAATGCAGTTGGAAACAGAGTTAGAAGTTGAGGTTGTACAGGATTTATTCACTGTAAATCGTGGAGTACAAGAAATTCTCACTAGGCTAAAATCTCTAGAAGGGGTTTCAGATTATGATGACATGCATCGTTATGCTGAGGATCTGTTACTTGCACGATGTCCAGCGATTTGCAGGCGATGGTATCCAAGAAGCGTGATATCTGCCCTAGATGAATTAGGCGATGAACCATGGTTGGACCATCATTTGACTAAAGCCATACATGCCAGTAGTGGCAATGCAGAAGTACAAGAAGACTTGATGAGACGTATTAGCATTTTAAGGGAGATAAGGAGAGCATACAGGGCATTCATTATTGATGAATATCAAGATACAAACCCACAACACTTCCGATTACTCGCTCGGTTGTGGGGTAGGCGTCATTTAGAGTCTGATGAGGTTAGGCCGCCAGCAGGAGAATGGGATCCAACGATTTGCATAGTTGGTGACATGAAGCAATCAATCTACAGATTCAGACAAGCAGAGCTTTCAGTCATGAGGAAAGCGGTTAGTTTGGTACGTTCAATTAATGCTGAAGAGAGGGCTATGGAGAACAGATTAGATGATTTGAGG
Source organism: Methanobacteriota archaeon (assembly GCA_002720115.1). Classification (GTDB taxonomy): domain Archaea; phylum Thermoplasmatota; class Poseidoniia; order Poseidoniales; family Poseidoniaceae; genus MGIIa-K1. Next base: position 6,339 of record PBGS01000029.1, on the reverse strand, counting down.
AAACCAAACTTCGCAAGAGATCCACGTCCCATTCCAGGAAAAGGCGATGAAAGCACTGGGTTCATTCAATCTAGCCTTATGGTTTCTGAGGACTCAAAACGAGAAAAATGGATATCATTTGAGAAAGATGACGATGGTAAGGCAGTAGGTCAAGAAACGCTTTTGAAACGAAATCAGGGCCATATTGAGATGAGAACGAATCACAGATCATTACCGAGGTTAATCAACACCCTAAATCATATTTTCCAGGACACTTTTTCCCAACGCCACCAGACACTACCTGGTCCTTGGCATGCAGAAGCTCAGGACTTAATTTCTAACCGCCCTTCAGAAATCGAGGCAAAAATCGAATGGATATTGCCTACAAAATCAGATTCAAGGCATATACCTCAAGACCTATTAAAACCAATAAATCCATTTGACAATAATGAATCTAGTAGTAGGGAGTTAGGTAATCAATTACTTGCGAAGCGTTTGGTTTCCCTACTTAGTGGACAAGATACTAAGGTAAGAGATTCCAAAAATGGAAAATGGACTAAGATATCCAAACCAAATCATAAGATTCTGCCAGAGGATATTCTTATTCTTGTTTCCTCAAGAAGTCGAATTCCAGACCTGCTTAACGTTCTAGAGGAACATGGAATTCCTGCTACTGCTGATAAGCAAGGGACACTTCTAGAGAGACCTGCAATACAGCCTTTGATGTCATTGTTATGGCTTGCCTGCTCGCCAAGTGATAAGGCTGCTGCATTAGCTGTTGGCCAATCTTGTTTGGCAGGACTTGATGATAGCACTCTGCATGATTATCTGTCGAAAAGTACCGGTAATCAAATATCTGGTTTAACAGATATTATGCCGACTAAAGAGTTGAAATCCTTGTTCGCTCAGATTGATTACTTAGTTGCTAACGATGATGTTCGTGGAGCACTTGAGACCGTTGTTGATCACTCAGACTTACTCAGAACATTCCCAAGAGAAGGAGATAGAAAAGATATCAACAATTGGCTTGCTTTATTTGAGAAAATAATGGACAGAGTCGGGGGTGATGCAGCACTTGCCCAATCTAGGCTCAAGGAGCTAGCAGATTTAGGTAATGATGGACCCAAAAGCGATTCAGATGCAGACGTCGGTGCGGTGAAAATAATGACAATCCACAGCTCAAAAGGACTCGAGGCACCGGTTGTAGTACTGCATGATATATTCAATATTGGTTCGAGGGATACTGGATTTTCTGCCAAGGAGAACGTCCTAGTCACCCCCGAGATGATCGCTGGGAGAATTCATCCTTGGCGGGGCTTGGCGAAACCAGAAAGCGGACTCTGGTCTTTAGCATCAATGCTGGAGTATGGCCAAGGAATGGCAGAAAGACGCAGGCAGTTTTACGTTGCATTGACTAGGGCAAAGCACCGGATTATTCTCGTCGGCGCTCTACAAAGTGGAGTCAATTTGACATCTGACGGATATTTAGAATTAAGGCGTGGTAATTCTCAACCAAATATGGGTTACATGTTATTGGATGGACTCGCACATTCTTCCATATTGGCTGGAAACGAAGGCTGTGTTTGGTCGAAAGATGGTCTAGACCAAACAGGAAAAACCTTGCGCATAGACCCTGGAATTTTGGCTAAAACCAGTTTCTTACCTCAAGATTGTGTTGAGGAGATTTTAATTTTCGATACTCCTTCCTGTTTCGATTCTATTCCGATTCAATCCCCACTACAGAAATGGAAGAAACGGCTCAATACATTAGCCAGTTCAAAACCGGTTCTAGCAGAGAAAAAAATCCGAAATCTAGTACATGAAATAAGCCTTCCTTCACACTCCTTAGACTCTGCATGGCGTTGCAGGAGGAGTCATTGGCTTACAGCGAAGATGAACTGGCGTTCTGAACCAATTAGCATTATACCAATGAAATACGAAGAAGATTTTTGGCCATCACCTGCTGAGTTTGGTTCACTTTTCCATCGATTACTGGAGATTGGTTTGCCAAACCCTTCTTCAGGATGTAGCGATCTGGAACCATCATGGACAGAAAAACAACCAAACCGAATTCTAGAACAAAATGCATTTGATGAAGTATTAGCGCAAGCATCTTTCACAGACGACCAGATGACAAAGAGAGTGCGTACGCGATTACATCAGCTTGCTAAACTAGTAGATGGTGGCGTCCTCGGCAATTTATCCAAAGGTGGATTGCATGACGGGATGTATGTTGAAGGTTTGCGTACAGAATTGCCATTTAATTTCTTGATGAAATCAAATCCTAGTCTCGTTCGGAACGTTTGGTCTCCCCAAGGGGAAATTCCGACCTCAAGAGTTAAGGAAGTTCATACAACATTTGACGGAAGAGCGGATTTAGTATTAGCCCTGAGGGATAAAGAGGGTAATGGATGGTTACAAGTCGTAGATGCTAAAACCAAGGGATGTTTATCAGGGTTTAATTCAAAATCCGCAGATGACGGGCATCCACTGCAAATAGTTCTGGATGAGAAATCCCCACACCCTCAAACAGATGCAGAAAGGGAGATCATAGAGACTCACAGGTTACAACTTGCATTATACTGTTTAGCATTGGAAGAGAATGAATTGAAGAAGCCAAAGGAGAATAGGCGTCGAATTATGCCACCTGCTATATTGGTAGCCGCCTCAGGCAGAATGATTAGGATGAGTGATAAAGAATACACAAAAGCAAAAGATGATTTAGTCGAATTAGTATCTTGGATGGGTTACATTTCAGCTGTTCAGCAGGGGTACTCGCCCCCAGAATGTTCAAATCCAGAATCTTGCAGGGTTTGCAATCTATTTTCTTAGCTCATTTTCGCAAACGGTTAAATCGCGACCTGTCCGAAAAGTACCAGTGTACCTGGAAATTCCTCTTTTGCTGCCACTTGATGAACCTCGACGTTTTCAAATCCTGCGTCAAGCATCGCATCCTTCCACTGTTTGATTGACATTGTAGTCATATTTACGCCAACATGTTTAGGCCACGTTAAAGACTCTTCATGTTCGAGATAATGATCCACTCCAGCGATTAACGTACCCCCCTTCTCTAACCATTCGTCATGGATAGTGGATATCATCGCAGAGGGATTATCCAAATAGTATAGAAATTCCATTGTATGGACCAAATCGAACTTTCTTTCAGGTTTCCAGTTTGGTAGCAATCCATGTGTATATTTCAATGACGTATCCTTTTGCAATGCTTTTCTTATCATCTCTTCTGATCCATCAACTCCCTCGCTGTGACTTGCACCTAATCGTTTGAGCATTCTAGTAACCCATCCGTTGCCACATCCTAAGTCAATTGCTGAAAAACCCTCTTTTACTCTGGGCATAGCTATATCCAGCATCGCTTTTACCGAGGCTGCATGTCCTCTTTCCATCCCTTCGTCCTTACCTAAAATCGCCCATTCTGAGAAAACGTCTGTAGCCGATTTTTCCGCCATGCTCTTCTCCACAACAAAGCGCTCAATAAATCGTGCGTAGTTATCGAAAGTAACATGTTCTGTGTTTGCTTCCCCAGTTTATGCAAATCAGTATGCAAAGCATTGATGAAGTTCTGTACCCTAAAATCGAGGCACATACAACAGGGTTTCTGAAGGTGTCAGATTTGCATACAATCGCTTGGGAGCGAAGCGGAAATCCTGACGGAATTCCGGTTATCGTAATCCATGGGGGGCCAGGGGGGGGTAGTCAACCTGCATATCGTAGGTACTTCGATCCTGAAAAGTTCAACATAATTCAGTTTGATCAACGGGGTTGTGGCAAATCGACTCCCTATGCTGAATTAGATGAAAATAATACACAGGCATCAGTCAGCGATATGGAGGCTCTGAGGCAATATTTTGGAATCGATAGTTGGCACGTATTTGGCGGTTCCTGGGGCTCTACACTATCGCTTATTTACGCTCAGCATCATCCTGAATGTGTGCTAAGCCTTACTCTTCGCGGTATTTTTATGTGCAGAAAAAGCGAACTACATTGGTTTTATCAAGATGGGGCAAGCCATGTCTTCCCTGAAGCTTTTGAACCATACAAGGAGCATATACCAACGGAAGAACAAGATGACTTAATCAAAGCTTATTATTCAAGATTAACTTCTGATGATGTAAATGTTAGAAGGGCTGCTGCAAGGGAATGGACTCGTTGGGAGATGGCTACAAGCCGTTTATTCCCCGACCCTGAATATCTGGATAAAGCTGAGGATCTAGACTTCGCAGTTGCATTCGCAAGAATCGAATGTCATTATTTCATTAACGCTATTTTTGTTGATGAGGCATATATCTTGAAAAATACCAAAATTATTGCGAACATACCCACAACAATTGTCCAGGGCAGGTATGACATGGTGTGTCCGGCAAGAAGTGCTTGGCAGTTGCACAAAGCGTTACCGCTCAGTAAATTGGTTATTGTTGCTGACGCCGGGCATTCGATGGGAGAGGTTAGCATCGCTAGAGAGTTGGTATCAGCAACCGATAAAATTCTGCAATCAAAATAACGTAATTTCAGGTTACGATGAAGCGTCGGCTTGATATGTAGGACCAATGTGGGTATAGTGTAAGGCGTAGCCTTAGGTGAGAGAAATGTCCGAGGCAGGAACCATCACTCCAGAAACACAAATCAAAGAACTCACAGAGAAACTCGAGGAAGAGACTGACCGCTTGCTCAAGCTTTATGCGGCCTATGAGCAACAAGAGGCTGAATTGAGAGATACAAAGGCAGAAGTTGAAGTCTTGGAGAAAGAAATCGTCGAGCGTGAAATCGAAAAAGAAAGCCTTGAAGCGCTTCTAACCGAAAAAGATGCTAGAATCAGAGATTTAGAAATGAAGGCAAGCAAGTCAAGTAAACAGGTTGAACATCTTGAACCAGAACTACAGAAAATGGAAGAAAAATTCACCCGTGAGAAAGACCGTTTGGGTAAGGTATTCTCAATCGCTGAAGAGTTGGATAACGATTTGCGCCTCGCTGTTGTGGAACTACAGACTCGAGACGAGTGGTACATGTCGCACATGTCCCTATTCGAGGATTTAAACAAGGCAATCCAGCGTAGATATGAGATGATTGAAGCGGCAGCCGAAGCGGAACGACAGTCTCAACACATGGGTAGAGCAATCACAGAAAGAATGGAAGAAATGGTAGAAGCTCGTGCAGCAGAGATGACTCTTGAAGAGGCCTCGGAGATAGAAACCGTTGAGACCGAATCTACTGAATCGCCCGAAGATGCAGCAGAGGTAGAGGCTTCTGAAGAAGAGGAATGGAAGTGGTCAGAACAAGTTCTAGTCGGTGTCATGCAGAAAAATGGAATCACTGATAGAGACGCCTTCATTGAGTTCGCAAAGTCATATGACATGGACGGCAATAATTACCTCAAAGGCTCGGAGCTAGGTGCAGCAGCAGTTGACTTTGTTGCAAAGGATAAACCAGAAGATACCGCCACTGTTGAAGAGGCCGCTGAAGAAGCGACTACAGCAGAGGAAGAATCGTCAGAAACTGAAGACAAAGAGCCAGAAGTCATCTGGAGAAATTCTAGCGATTCACAGGAATCTCAGTAGGTGATTAAATTGGCTTTATTGGCCAGAGGTGGATTTCTACCGGTAATTACTCCGGCTCTTATGGGGACAGGTTTCATTTTCGTTGGATGGTTTGTCGATCCTCTCTACGGATTAGCACCAGGATTAGGCGTGTTAATGCTAATGTTAGCTGCTTTCTTTGCCAACTTTTGGCGGGACCCAGACCGCCCGATACCTAGAGATGAAGGAATCATAGTCTCTCCTGCCGATGGCCACGTTATGTTTGCAAAGAGGGAGCGAGCTACTGGTCGCAGACCTTCTCAAGAAGAAATGGAAAATGCTGAGAATGACCAGCACACAGGAACTTGGCACCCTGAGCCGTGTGAAGATATCCTTTCATTTTCTACAGAACAAAGATTTGAATCAGTTCCTGATGGAGAGGAAGCAGAAACCGATGTTTGGCGTATTGCAGTATTCATGTCGCCTCTTGATGTTCATGTAAATCGAGCACCTGTTGCTGGGAAAATAACAAGAATGGAACACAGAACTGGGAAAGGGATGAAGAGAGGGCCATTTTTGCCTGCTTTCCGAAAAGAAAGCGAATACAATGAAAGGGTGAGAACTCTCTTTGAAAGAGAAGATGGATTAATCGTTGAAGTAATGCAGATTTCTGGGGCGCTTGCCCGCACTATTGTTCCGTGGACGTCTGAGGGGGACGAATTGCGTCGTGGCCAAAGATTTGGAATGATAAGACTAGGTAGCCGAGTAGAATCCAGTCATCCGCAAGCCTTCGGCAGCGAGCCCGTCAATATAGGGTGTATCAATGAAG
>PBGS01000028.1 GCA_002720115.1 Methanobacteriota archaeon | reverse complement strand
TTCTATATTATCTAATTTCTGTCTTATCTTAACGAATTGCTGCTTACTGGCTTCCAAATCTCTCATTTCTTTTCTGCGGGCCTGAATCACATCCCTGAGGCGGTCCGAATCGCTCATTATTTACAAGCCTCCTTGGGGGGGATTACCGAAATCTGGCTGAGACATGTGTGTCTGGTTGGGATTTACGGCTGTTTGAGCTGCAAGCATTTGGTTGTCAGCAGGAGGCATGAACATCATCGCTTGATTCTTGTTATCCTTTATAGTGAGAGCCAAAATTCCTCCAATAATTAGGAAAATTACTCCACAGCAAATTCCTCCGAAACCTCCAGCAAAGCCAAGGAATAGACCTACACCGTCTTCGATAACTTTCTTTCCAATCACATCATCATTTGTTACCCAAACATTTGTGTTTGACTCGAAACTAAAGTTTCCGCTAAAGCAACCGTAACACGCACGACCAACTTTCACTAACCCTTTTTCTTCCCGATCAATATTCTTGTTATCTTCGGAGACAGCACATCCCTTCCAAGGTAGAACCTCTTCGTAGAACTCTCCATTCAAATCCTCGGCGTAATCCCAAGATGTGTTCACATCAGGACTTTCTGTAATGGTTATGATTAGGTTGTCACAAACATCCCACTTATCATTCCCGTCTTTATCCTCATAAACTCCCTTTACCCAGAATGTAAATCCAGTATCGCCGTTACCGTCTTCATCTACGACCTGGAAAGTTCCATTTTTACCATTCTCAACTTCAAAAGTATTCCAACTATCCTCTAGGTCATCGATTTGACTAGCACCGATTGATATTCCAACTATACCAACTACGGTGACCAATCCACCAATTATGAGAAATATTTTCGCTGATATATGCATATTTTCACCTCAATTATTCAGGCTTCCCGTGTTCACAACAGGAGTAGTATCGGTCTCTGAGCAGAGTACGACTAGAAGATTACTCACCATAGTCGCTTTTTTATCTTCATCTAATTCGATTATTTGCTTGGCGCTCAATTGCTCTAGCGCAAGTTCGACCATTCCAACTGCTCCATCCACAATTTCTCGTCTTGCTGCAACAACTGCACTGGCCTGTTGCCTACGCAGCATTGCTTGTGCGATTTCAGTAGAATATGCCAAGTAGGAAATCCTTGCTTCCAATACTTGAATTCCCGCTCTGGCGAGACGTGCCTCTACAGATTGTTGTAGTTGCTTTGCGATTTCGTCTTGGTGACTTGAAAGTGTAATTCCTCCGATGTCTTTTTCTTCGATGGCGTCATATGGGTACTTTGTTGCCATTTCACGAAGTGCCGCCTCACTTTGAATTTGGACGTAGTGGCCATAATTTTCAACTTCAAACATCGCTTCTGCTGCATCGTAAACTCTCCATACTACCACAGCAGCAATGTCAATTGGGTTAGCATTGACATCGTTGACCTTCAGTTTGCTTGATTCAAAGTTATTTATTTTGAATGAAATTTTTGATTTGTGGTAAAATGGGTTTAGAAAGAACCTGAAGCCCTCAATTTTCAAAGTAGACACATACTTGCCGAAGAACTGAGTTACAACAGCTTCATTTGGGTTAACTATCACATAGCAATTCCACATCAATAGCCACAAAGGACCGGTGATGATTAGGAGTACAGCACCAGGCCCTGTAAACAATAATGCGATATTGAATAATCCTAGAAAAATGTGTAATCCTAGTCCAACAAAACCGTTGATTGACTTTGCCTTCTTGTCTTTGAATTGCGGTTGGTTCGACTGAACTTGACTAGTAACAGGTAGATTAACTGGAACAGGTTGCATGATGTAGTCTAGGAGATGGAGTTATATTATCACTTCCAAGCGTTAACTTTCTTTTAGAGAAATAATAACAACATGGTTTGAATCAAGATTTGGAATTTTCATCGCTTACTGTCACATTATTTTCCACAGTTTTTGTGTCGATAATCTCTTCGCTCCATTTACTCTCATCAACTGATTCGGGTTTTGATTTTACAATTAGTACCAATCCGACTAATAGTGTAGAAATACCAATCAAGTATAGACTAATAGCAACATAGTCAATCCAGTGGTCTAAATTTGTGAAGAATCCGAAGAATTCTTGATTTGTCACAATCTGAGATTTCATTGCTTCAGCAGTCTCGTCATCCAATTCAGCAGATGTTTTTATCATGAAGACTGCCTGCAAATCTTCTTCATTTGGTGCATTAACCATTTCAGTAATATTCCTATTATCTAACCAAAAAGTAGATTCCGATTTTCCGCCAATTATAGCACCACTCAATTTTTCGACTTTGATTTCGACGTTGCTTTCAAAGTAAACAGGAAGTGCACCCGGTGTTGCATCGAGTAACTTTCCACTATTGATTAACCTGGCTTGTATCGATCTGTTTAGTGGTTCGAGCCTTGCTTCGCAAAAGTCCACTGGTATGCCTTTAAGGGTACCTTCTTCAATGCACTTAACAGATGCTGTTCCATATCCTGAGAGGTCGATTAAATCACCATCTCCAGTGATGAAACCTCCAGTGGTCTCTTGTTGCAATTCCGCTGTAATCAGTTTATGTGTGTCTCTTTCTTTCGAAGTATTACGCCAACTGACATATTCACTGTCGCCGACTCTGACTGTCTCTCCTTTGTCACACGTGTCCACTTCACCTGTACAAATTGTAATCTTTGTCGGTTCTCCTGTTGAAATACCTCCTGCAACATAAGCATCTGAGCCATAAAATGTTTCATTGGCTTCTAAACTAACCCAACCTGCTGTCATATTCTCAGAATCGTCTGTTGCTAGATATGCATTCACTGGGTCATGCCAACCAAGCAGCCAATTATTCATTGGTTGTGTTAGGTATCTGCTGGTCCCGAAAGAATCGATAAGGAATTCGGGTACGAAATTCAAAAAGATTACTTCTCTCATCAAAAGCCTAGCAGCTCCGGCCGCCTCATCATCAATACCATAGATTTCTGCTACTGAATTATTGTTCCACTCCTTCGCTTCAGCCGAAGTGTTTGTTGTGTAGTTTATCGGTAATGTTAGACCGCTCAATTCACCGTAAAGGAACATGTTCGCACCCCAAGCAGTTGTGAGGCCCCATTTTCCATAAAGCATCTCAGCGCTCTGATTTTGTGTTAGATTTATTGGATTACCTGCAGGGAAACCGTAAGCCCCTGTACCCCAATCTCCACCTAAGTTAAGCGAAAAATCAGTGTAACTGTCATCGATTGGATTTTTCGCTCCAAACGATTGATTTACGAACTCTGAAGCCGATAGGTAACCCTCCCCATCTACCAAAATAAGAGGTAGGTGTGTGATGTCATTTATCCAATCATTGCAATAACTTTTGAGAACTTGATGTTGATATGCCGTAATTCCGAAAGTATCGATCGCATCCTGCAACTCCATCTCCAGGAATTCAGAAAGGCCGAAGGACATACCAGAGTCACTTACTGCCAAAATTCCTAGAGGCTCATCGGTACCGTTACCTAGGGAAAGGACTGTTGAAGCCACACTGTCTTCCATCTCAATTCCAAACATTCGTTCAACACGCTCACTAAGATTTACTCCATCCTCAGAGTAGTCTGAAAGATAATCATCATTACCAGCGCCATAGTCCAGCATCAGTTTACCCAATCCACCATACAGCGTCCAATCTCTTGCTAGCGTTATGTTTAGATCGGTAGGGTGCGCAAAATTCCACAAATCCGCTCTTTTAAGAGTAACAGAACTGTCTGGATTTTGTTGTATATCTTCAAGTGATTCGGGCTCACCCATTGCGGCATATACGAGAGGGCCCATGTAATTGATAAGCGAGAGGTTTTCTCCATCAGGTCCGACTGCGTTGTAGAATGCATAACCCAAATCTATATTCGAGATAAAACTACTAGACTCATTGTCAATAATTCCGTTCTCATTTAGGTCACCCACGAGGTTACCATTGTTGTCATAGTACCAAAACTCGTCATTTTCGAGTATTCCGTCACCATCATCATTCCATGTCCCATCTACCCACTTGGGCTCGACTCCACCTTCACCCAAATATGTCTTATTTTCATCATCCAAAAATGCGTCTCCGTACGCTTCGTCAAACGCCTCGAACATTCCGTCTAAGAAATAAGACTCTGCAGAATTGTACAGACTTGTATCGATGATGTACATACTACCTGAACCTTCCACAGAGGCAAGATTAACCATGTGCTCATCTTTAATCTCCGTAGCCACACCGATAGCTGCGGACACCTGTTTCATGTGAATATCCAATACTCCTTGAACAAATCCTGTCTTTGTGATGTCCATTACAGCATTGATTGCTGTACCCGTAGCACCAATTACTTGAGGCATAAATCCAATGTTTAGTTGGCTTATTTCTGTAGAACATGGAACTAGGGTATCTTCAGAACAAGCATATGATGTAGATTGTTTGTAGGTTAGTAGACCATTTTTTATGTCGTAATTATCAACCTCTTTAGTCAAAGTTACATCGTAAGTCATTGGTCCTATTCTCTCATAAATAGGGTCTGAGTTATTATTCTCAACGTCGTCCAAATTCAGAATATGCCACGCATAAAAATCCCTCTGCGAAGTAGACTTTACCCAATCGCTGCGAACCTCTGTACAAAGGTTATTCTCACATATATCGTCCTTTACTTTAGTGGCCACAGCATCCTCTACTGCCGCAGGTACTTGCCCGGTAGCATAGGCTGAAATTCCTAGATTGAGCGCAACAAGAATAAGTCCAGTCGCGACAAGTATTGTGTTCAGATAGTTCTGAGCCATGCGGTGCCTTTAGGCGGTTTACCATTGAACCTTGCGTTGAATAAACCCAACTTGTTTTATTCTGTTCCAGATATCGTTCCGTCGGACTCAAGTCGATATAACCTGACAGTACTTGTCGCTCCTCGCATTGCTAGCGGAGAACCTGAAATTGCTACAATCCTTTCTCCTGATTTTATTTTCCCACACTTAGCAAGCAAATTGATCGCATTTTGCATTGTTTTTGACCCTCTCTCATTTTCTTGAACAATTACAGATTGTACTCCTGGTAGTAGGTTCATCCGCCTAGCGGCCCTTATTCTGTCAGTCACTGCGGTTACCACACAATCTGGGCGGTAACCTGCAACCAATCGTGGAGCATTGCCATGCTGAGTAGCTACGAATAGATGCCTTGCGCCGGATATCTTTGTTAATTCAACCCCTGCGTGCGCGACTGCTCTCGTTGATCTAAATCTTGAGAAGGCACCTGGTGTCCCTCCCGATGTAACAAGCCCTGCTTCAGTTGCTTCAGCAATTTTGACCATTGTCTCAACTGATTTTACAGGGTGGTCGCCTGAAGCGGTTTCTCCCGATAGCATAACAGCTGTTCCACCGTGTCTTATTGCCGTTGAAACATCACTCACCTCGGCTCTAGTTGGCCTCGGGTTCAGAGTCATAGATTCGAGCATTTGTGTTGCTACAATAACTACCATCCCTCTCATCAAGCCTGCATCGATAATTTTTTGTTGGGCTAGTGGAACCTGCTCTAGTGGAATTTCCACTCCTAAGTCACCTCTAGCAACCATTACACCATCTGCGACATCCAGTATGGAATGAAGATTTTGAAGAGCAGCAGGATGTTCTATTTTGGCTATTACAGGTGTATGCAAACCAGCAGCCTTTATGGCATCTTTTGCAGGTCGTAAATCCTCTGCGCTTCTTACATATGATACAGCAATCCAATCCGCTCCAGATTTTAGTGCATGATCTAAAGCAAGTCTGTCTTTTTCGCCTATGGCAGGTAAATCGATTGTCGTGCCCGGTAAATTAACTCCTTTTCTGCTGGTAACAGGTCCACCGTCTTCTACTAAACAATCTATGAATGAGCCAGTTTCACCACCGGTTTCAATGACTGACAATCGTATAATGCCATCGGCAAGTAGTATTGCATCTCCTGGTTTAAGNTCGGATGAAAGTCCNTCATATTCTACGGGAATTTCTTCACCNTCATGCTCATATTTNCCACACAGCAGTCTTACCTTGTCTCCATTTTTNAGAAGTTTTACGCCNGTAAATTCTCCTAAACGTAACTTTGGTCCGGGTAAATCTGCAAGTATGCATGTCGTTNTNTCTTCAGATTCTAGCGATCTAATATTTNCATACAATTCAGTTTTNTCTTCAGGTTCTCCNTGGGAATAATTTAGACGGAAAACGTCAGTACCTGCCTCGAATATCTTCCTNAGGTTGTCAATATCCCAACAAGCCGGGCCGACTGTAGCGACCACTCTTGTTCTTCTCATGATTTAAGCCAAACCACTTGGACGTAAAGAATTCGCTGTAATACTATGCAATATCACTTGACTCCGGTACCGTAAGCAACAAATTCTAGGGTGCCGAGTTTATTTTGTTGACCACCCTTGACTTTATTCATGACCATGGATGTTTCAACTCTAACATTAATNACCTCATTCCAACCTTCACCCAAAGCCTGTTCTCTTAGTCTTTGTAGAACCTCNGNTCTTCCGTAGGCTAGGACTTTGTCGTAGGACTGAACTTGCCCTCCGAAGATGGACTTGAGGCTTCCAACAAACAATTGCCACCACGATGGAGCAACTGTGATGTTTGACATAACTAGTCCAGCATGAGATATTTTCTCAAGTCTTATTGGTTTTGACAGTGTGTGAATATTGTCTCCGCCTACAACCCCTGCAGTGATTTTTTCTCTGGAAAGCAACTTCTTTTGATTGCTAGATTGATGTATCCATCCGAACAGCATTGAATAAATAAATGCTAAAGGAAAGAACAGTGCAAAAGCAAGGGCTAGACCTATCAACACAAGGACAATAATTGATCCAACGTCGTCGGCTTGGTACATGGAATCACTCTTGTTCTACATTTACNGCTGTTCCATATGCAAATAACTCTGCGGCACCACCGGCGACACTGCTTGTGGCAAATCTAACATTNACAACGGCGTTTCCCCCTCTCTGGGCGGCATCCATCATCATTCTNCCCATAGCTTCAGTCCTTGCTTCCATCAATAATTCTGTNTAGGCTTTTAGTTCTCCACCAACGATATTCTTTAGTCCAGCTAGTATATCTTTTCCAATGTGCTTGGCACGAACTGTTGAGCCGGTTGCAACCCCCAAAGATTTGGTTATCTTGAATCCGGGGATAGTTTCAGTATTCGAGGTCATTATCTCCATTGATANCNCCTTGATTGGTTGGTGTATCAACCTTTAGGTGGAAACCGCTTTCTGGCAATTGGTTTTTAGAATGGTATAAGTTATGCATCACAATAGCAAGTGCTACATATGTTATCCCGCAAGTTGTAGAGGTCAGTATAGAAACTTTAGGTATCCATGCAAAGTCTGCTCCACCAGGTATCTTTTCCATGTATTCAGTAACAATACTCGACGATAGATATGATTTCCAAACTTCGCCTATGATGCTCAGTATGCCAAAACCTATACCAAAATGCAACATCTTCTCATTTTGCGTCCAAAAGATTGCNATGGTNGGGATTCCTACAAGGACGGTTAGAATTGCAAAAGCCTGGCTTATTTCAGTAACGTTAGAANCTTCCAAGTCATCCATCATCTCTGTATATGCTTGATAATCCTCCCATTCCGAGAGACTGTAATTGTATTTCCTCTGTTCTTCTTCGGTTCCATTTTCAGGATATTCTCCAGGGTCAGAAGGTTCATTTCCNAAAGAGTAGTGATTTATTCCGCTTACACCAAATACTTCAAGATAAAATATATTCACGACATTCAAGAAGACAATCATTCCAAGAAAAATAGCAAATGCCCTAGCCCACCATGGGCTGTGATTATTAATCGAATCCATGTCCATGCTATCACAAAATTGGTTGGTTTCTNAGCCATTCTAAATCTGAAATGTACAGTTGCCTAATGTCGTCAAGTCCCAGTACCAACATGGCAAGTCTTTCCAGACCCATTCCCCATGCACAAACAGGATCTTTGATTCCCAGTGGTTCCGTGACTTCAGGTCTAAAAATTCCAGCGCCACCGAGTTCTAACCATTTCCCTCTCCATTTTACCTCGACCTCGAGTGAGGGCTCAGTGTATGGGAAATAAGCAGGTCTTACCCTTACTTCCGGGTAACCCATTTTTTCATAAAACGTCTTCAATGTAGAAACTAACATACCCAAATTTGCGCCTGGTTCCATTATAATTCCTTCAATTTGGTGGAATTCTGGAAGGTGTGTTTTGTCTATGCTTTCTTTCCTGAAAACCCTATCAATCGCAAATACTCTGCATGACTCATTTGGATTGTTTGCTAGGTATTGAATCGTATTTACCGTTGTGTGTGTTCTTAGAAGTCCTTTTTGAGATATTTCAGGGTCGAATTCGCCACCCCATCCTGTTGAATCTGTATCTCCACCATGCTCGTGAATTTCTTTCCAAGAGTTGAGCATTCTTGGTTCTAGTTTTATGTGCTTTGGGTTATCCAAGTAAAAGGTATCTTGCATCTCCCGAGCAGGGTGGTCTTGTGGTATGAATAAAGCATCCATGTTCCAACCTGCTGTTTGAACATAATCATCAACCAATTCGGAAAANCCCATCTCTAAAAATATTGAACGTATTCTTTCNATTAAAGCNTGCATAGGATGACTTCTGCCAGACCTAGGCATAGATGCTTCTAGAGNNACATCATATGGCCTAAAATCTGCTTCTTTCCATTNNTCGCTTTGAAGCAATTCNGGTGTGATTTCAGCNATATTAACAACTTCCTCCAATTTTTCAGCNNGGATTTGTTTTCCTGNTGATGTTATCGACCAAGTCCTAGTGACGACCTCTACAATCTCGATGAGGTTTTTGCGACCTTTGAAGTGTTCAATAAGGGGGTTATCGATGGAAGGGGATTGTATAAATTTGGTCCTTTCTGAGATTTGTGAGTCTATGTTTTTTGCATCGTCAAAAGAAAATTTTCCTGCATCTAGCCTAACACCCAGACCTTTCAATAATCCAACACCGGGTCCTGTTTCATTGCGTTCAAACTCATTAGACAAGTCTCTCATACTAGATTCTGGTTTATTTGAAATGAAGGTCCAGATTCTTGCTTCCAATAAACCATTTTTGGCCGCTTTCTTCCCTTCNGTTCCCAAAATTACATCGGTTTTGCTGGACTCATTGACTTTCACAAAACCATGATTGGATAAACCATGTCCAGCAGCAACCGCCGTTGCCTGATCATCCCAATCACANGCTTCTAAAATTTCATCGAGAGTCCATTTTTTATCCGTCTCTTGCATTAGGCGGAGCATCCTTTTCTCAGGGTTGGTTAACTCCGCCATGTTATTGCCTGTCAAGAAGGCTTCTTGAATACCTTTGCAAAATTACTTACAATCTTTAGAGGGTTTTGGAATTAATNGCAACCTCTCTAAACGCATTACAGAATGTAATCTTTGTTGGAGCCAACGGAGGGACTCGAACCCCCGACCGTCGGATTACAAATCCGAAGCACTACCAGCTGTGCTACGTTGGCGACATCTTTCCGAGATAGATTTCATAGATGAATGCGTCGGCAGTAAAATATCATGTAACTTTGTCGCGAAGGTTATGGCTGGAGAGGCGTTCTTGAATGCAGCAGGTGTTGAGAAACACGGAAATGACACAATCTTTAGCTGGTGGGCTAAATTCCAAGAAGCGAAATCAGCGGGTCTGCCAGCAGTGAATGGTACAATTGGTGCTTTACTCGAGGATGATGGAAGCCTTGCCATAAACAAGGCTGTCGATTCTGCAATTAGGAATGCGCCAGAGCAGGAGATTGCTGCTTATGCACCACTTGCTGGGCTCCCTGCGTTTCTTGATTTATCCAAAACTTTGGCTTTTGGTGATGCTCGCGAAGAGCTAGAAAAACTAGGTTTTCACTTCTCATCAACCGCCAGCCCGGGTGGTAGTGGTGCACTTTACCTATCGGCCAATAATTTTCTAGAGAAAGGAGACTCAGCGCTTTTGCGAGATCGCTACTGGGGCCCATACAAAGGGTTCCTTGAGAATAATTCGTTAGATTATGTAACTTGGCCTCTTTTACCCAAACAAGCTGATGAATCCCACCCCTATTTCGCTAAACTCGAATTTGAAGAAAAACTCGAGATGCTGTGTTCTAAACAAAGCAAAGTAATGGTATGGCTAAATGATCCAGCACATAACCCTACAGGTCTATCAATGACGCCGAGTGGAAGAATGGCTTGTTTGGAATCATTTGTGGACTCTGCAATGAACAATCCAAATGTCGGTCATACGCTGCTGATAGATTCAGCGTATTCATTGTATGCTGACGAAACACATGCTTGGGCAGATACAATACTAGAGTCAGTAGAAAATGGTATGATGTGGCCAGAGAATCTATTGATTAGCGTGGCAGTTTCTCTTTCAAAGTCACACACAATCTACGGATTGAGGACAGGTGCCTTGGTCAGTATGCATCCCGAGAAGGAAATTACTGATAGATTAGACACGGCCTTGTGTGTGACTGCCAGACAGACATGGAGCGCAACACCTAGAGTTTCACAGTATGGTGTGAGCGAATTGCATTCTACGGCAGAAGGAGGGGCAGCATGGACAGAAGAGAGAGATAGGCTCAAACAATTACTTGATGACAGGAGAAGTTCGTTAGTTTCGGAGTGTAAGGAACTAGGGGTTCCAATTAACCCAACCATGGATGGTTTCTTTGCATGGATAGAGGTTGATAAACCAGTTGAAGTGGCAGAGAAATGCGCGGCTCAAGGAGTTTTTCTTGTACCATTGACAGGTGGGGTACGAATTGGATTATGTGCTCTTCCTTCTGGTGCCGTGCCAAAAGTTGCTGAAGCTTTGTCTAAAGCATTGGGTTGATTAAATGAAAAATCGACGAGAGAATTTTCTTATTTGTGGCATTGTCTTAATCGTATTTGGGGCATTGTTTTCATTAGCCGTGAATATAGGGATGGGGGGCGTTGTTGGCCTCAGCGGAATTATTTGTTTTCTGATAGGAATGTCTGTTCCTAGTGATATGGGTCTTAGCCCACAAGCTGTCGCAGAGTGGACACCATCAATGGAAAGACTTCCTGATGCTGGGAGATTTATGTACGGGGTTGATGTTACTATGGATGAACCAATCAAATCGACAATACTGTGTGGTCCGTGCGGTAATTTAGAAACGGTACTAGGTCCAAGACCTGCTGAATATACTTGCCCGGCCTGCTCGAAAACCCTCTGGAGTAGTGAAGAAGAATAAATTCACATCGCAATCCTCATGATTGGCTTTACTTTGGATTGATTCATGCCAGCAAGGCGATTGGATGGCAAATCTTGTGCTGCTGACCTTGAAGAAGCACTAAAACAGCGCATTGCTAGATGTAAAAATCAACCTCACTTGGCAGTAGTAATCGTTGGAGACGACCCAGCATCGCATGTCTATGTTAATAACAAAATCCGTTCATGTGAAAGGTTGGGAATCAAATCAACGCACATCGAATTACCTGCTAATTCAAAACAGGAAGAAGTTGCTAAAACAATAATTTCGTTGAATAATGATAAATCTCTACATGGCATATTGATACAATCTCCCTTACCATCACACATGGACGAAGAATCTCTTACTGATCTTATCGACCCTAGAAAAGATGTAGATGGTTTTCATCCTGCTAATTTAGGTCGAATTGTTCAAGGTAGATTGAATGGTATGATTCCATGTACTCCGGCAGGTGTTATGGAAATGCTTCGCTGGGCTAAGGTAGAACTGGAAGGAAAAAAGGCAGTTGTAATAGGACGTTCGTTCAATGTTGGAATGCCTCAAGCACTGCTGCTATCATCCAGGGGAGCTGATGCTACCGTCACAATTGTTCATTCTAGAACTATTGATGTAAAAACGGAATGCTTATCGGCAGATATTGTGATTGCAGCTGTCGGACGTCCTGAGATGGTGAAGGCAGATTGGATTAAGCCAGGAGCTGTTGTCATAGATGTTGGTATAAATAGGGTAGACGATCAAACCAGAGAGAGGGGTTGGAGATTAGCAGGAGATGTAGATCCCAGTGTGGCTGATGTTGCATCATTATTATCTCCCGTACCAGGAGGTGTAGGGCCCATGACAGTTGCAATGTTGATGGCAAATACCGTAACTGCCGCTGAAGCCCAACATTCTTGAAATGTAGCCCCTGGGTGTATGCATGGACCCGAGGCATCCGAACATCGCTTTCGCTGCTAACACAGGTGCACTCATTGCATTCATTGGTCTATTGTTCTCTGCCTTCCTTCCTTTTGGCACACCAAGGGGTTGGTCAACTCCTGAAACGGTTCTAATAGTCATAATTCCCCTATTCGCTGTCTTAGCCTATTGGGCAAAAAGAGAGCATGAAATTCCAATTGTCCACCAACACAGCACATCTTCAGCACAGTATGAAGCGATGGAAGATTTGCCAACAATGGTAAGTTTAGACAAGAGTGAGAGTACCGTTAACTCGAACACTGCTGCTGTAATAGAGTCCATTATCGGCTCACAAGTCCACCAAGATACCAACACAATCAGTAACGCGATTGGTACTTTATCTACCGGAGAGATTGGCAAATCATCAGCAGCAGTTGTGAACGCTAACACAAATAAAAATACAGAAACACGGGGGTTTTCTAATTACAAACAAAGTTTCCAAACTGAAGGGGTTCCTAACATACCTCTGCCAAATATAGGAACAAAAAAATCATCCAACTTACCGCCCATGTTAGATTTACCAGATATGATTGATTTAGATGACATAGATGATGTTGATGAAGAAACAAATAATTCGAATCTAGATTTACCAGAACTACCAGATTTTTGACGTGATATCATGTGGACGCAAGCCGTAGACCTTCATTCTCACTCACGTCACAGCGATGGGGTTCACACCCCATCTGAGATGGCTTACAGGGCGTTTCGCTCGGGGGTGAAGGTTTGGTCATTGACAGATCATGATACGAACACAGGTTGGAAAGAGGCGCAAATTGCATGCGATTCACTGGGAATAAGGTTCATTCCCGGGGTTGAAATTACCTGCGAGGTGGAAATAGATTGTAAAGGAAAGTCACCTTCTTCTTGGCATTTGTTAGCCTACTTCCCCGATGGAGCATCTGAGGAATTTGACACTTGGCTATCAGATTTGAAAACATCACGCTTGCCGAGAATGAAATTAATGTTAGAAGCGCTGAAGGAAATTGGCCACGATATTCCATTAACTGATGTCGAGAAACACGCTGATGATTCACTGGGCAGGCCTCATTTGGCTAGGGCAATGATCGAACATGGAATAGTTGACACAATTTCTGAAGCCTTTGAAAATTACATTGGAAACGGTGGACCTGTATTCAGAGAAAGGCCTCTTCCAACAATCTCACAAGCTGTGGAAATGGTTCGAAAATCTGGTGGAATCACTTCGTTAGCACACCCACTACATTATGGAATTGAAATTGAAGTTCTAATTCCGTTACTAAAGGAATTGAGAGTTGATTGCGTTGAAGCGGTCCATAGTTCGCATCCGGATTCATATCGCTGGGAATTAATGCAACAGGGCATGCCAATTAGTGTCGGTGGAGATTCACATGGAACTGAAAATCGACCTTCACCTGGAAAGATGGCTGCTCCAATCAAGCATTTGCATAAGCATTTTCGTCCGTGAATTTGTTCCACAGTAGTGCTATTTCAAATAGCAAAATAATCGGCAAGGAAACCAAGAATAGCGATAGTGGGTCAGGTGGAGAAAAGGCTGCTCCGAGTACGAAAGTGATGAACCAAATGTGCCTTCTGTAGGCCAGCATAGTAATTCTGTCGACTGCTCCTGATTTTAGTGCAAGAGTGGTAATCAATGGTGCTTGGAATCCAATTACACACGCCAAGCATAAACTAACAATGAAACCAATGAATGACGATAACCTCCAATCTGTTGCTAGACCTGCGGACTGAGCGTCACTTGCTAGGTAATCAAGTAGCATTGGGGTCAGTAGATTCCAAGAGTATAGCACTCCCAAAGCCGCAAGGATGATGGCAACAAGGACAGAGAAAATTACACTCATAGCGGGTTTAGGACTCTTTTGTGCCAGTCCACTTTTCCAAGCGCCGTCTACAATCAATGCAAGAACGGCAAGTCCTGCGCCTAACCATGCTCCGATTCTTACCTGTAGCATTATGAATTCTACAGGTGTTAGAATTATGATTCGTGTATCTTCGGGAACTAAATCAATAGACAATAGCCAATCAACAACCCTATGTGATATTGGTATGCCAATTACAATTCCAAGTATAAATAAAGTAACAATAAGCTTCATTCTACTACGAATATGTGTGGAAATTTGTTTGAAAAGGTCCCGTACTTCGGGGTTTATGGCAAATTCTTCATCCATTCACTCTTCCTCCCACAGGTGGGATGGAGTTGAATCAATTAGTGACCTTCCGGCTTTCTTTAGGCGTTGTAGTCTATGGAATACGAATCCTGTCATCCAGAGCGATGGTAGCGATATGGCGATAGCCTTCCACATTTGGTCCTCTCCGTAATCATTGAGAATTCTAACTTCTATGACGTCATCCAATTCTTCTGCGCTGTTATGGAGGATTACCAGGTGCCAGAGTTTAGGTTCATCCACTAAAATTTCTAATGTTTGCTTAGGTTCGACTTCGTATATAGTCTGATTATCCATCTCTTCGAGCATTTCCCAATCAATGACACCTTGGTCCATAGCACTAACAGATTCATCGACCCAAATAATGGTAAATTCCAACGTTAACGAATCATCCATATTGGTAATTGAGGTTGTCATCTCTTCGCCGTATCTTAGCGGAGTAAGGATTTCGTAAGTAGAATCCCCTCCACCCAATCTCATTGAAACTCTTTCGTCAACCGTGTTTTCTTGGTAAGCGATTGAAGAAAGAATTAGTGCTAACATTACTAGAGTGACTGCGCCTTCCCAGAAAGTATGGCGCATCACTTTTTTCTTGTCAACACCCTCGAACATCTTCCCGTGGTCGTTGCGCAATCTTGGTTGCAAATGATGAATGAATAACGCACCAATACCACCAATGATCATTCCGAATGGAATATCTACTAACCAATGAATTCCTAAATAAGCAATCGTGAAAATGAATAAAATTGTGTTAATGACGATGAATAGGTGGTATGGCCAGTGTTTACATTCTCGTATTGGGATATTTCTCTCTTTGCAGTGAAGCCAATTGAGAAGTATGATTCCGAACGGAATTGCGACGTGTAATGACGGTACGGCATTGTCTAGTGGGTCATTTGTAGCGTAGAATACAGTATACCACCCATCGTGGTAAAGTAGAGCCTTCATTCCGGGTATCCACGAGGAAGTGACTTCCACATTTAGGAAAAGATAGTACGGTACTGCTAGAGCGTATATCAATAGATAGTTCAGCGTTACTTTGTCTGTCATATCCCTTTCTCCCACATAAGCGAAATACACTGTAGTAATGTATATCAGGAATAGATAAATAAAGAGATAGTGGAAATTCAAAAATTCAGTTAACCATGCGTTTTCAAAAGTCTGTTGTACCCAAAGTGTGACTTCTCCCTCTAGGGAATAAACCCAGTTTGTGAAATTACCAGTCTTCAGTTTAATTGGTTCATTCAGATCATCTGTTAGCGCCTTCCATCTAATGATGAAGATATATCCAAGCGCATGTAGGTAGTATCTTTTTTCGTGTATAACCTCAAAAATTTTGTTGAGCGGAGTCCGAGTTTCTTCTCTGCCTAAAGTGAATACCCAACAAATAATTGGTGTAAGGATTAGGATTAACCCCATCATCACTGAGTAAGGACTCATTATTTCACCCCCTATTGCTTATGATTATGAGTATTTTCACTCCTCAACACCAGAACGGTTTCTTTCGTCCTCTGCATTTGCGACAGCGATACCGTCTTCAACATCAACTCGTTTCAGGATAATTGCTCCCGCCACAATTAGTAATGAAATTGCAAATATACCTACTCTTGAATCAAACCAGACCGTCATTATTGCATAGATTAGAGGCCCTAGCAGTGCAGCGACTTTGCCGAAGAACCCAAAGAATCCAAAGAATTCAGCAGATCTTGTCTCGGGAACCATTTGTCCGAACATTGATCTTGCGAGACCTTGGGAACCCCCAAGGAGCGCTCCTGCGAACGCTCCAAGTAGCAAAAATTGGAAGAATACAGTAATTCCTAGTGGCGCCCATATCAGTGAACGGGCTGTATCTGGGATGAAATCTAGAACCCCGTCTCCAAGGCTTGTAGGATGATCCACTCCTATTCCTGTAGTTTCAAGTTCTCCTCCCTCGATACTAAACGAAAACCTTGATTCCTCCATTGACTCCATCAGCCTATCGACTAAATCCTTTGTCAAGGCAACTTCCATTGCGATTGGAGCACCATCCTCATCAAATGCCCATTCAACAGCATAGCCCTGCCTCTTCACATCTTTGTTTTGTTGAACAGGTAAAATCTCTTCATATTCTAATGCCCATTTTTGTTCATCATCATCAGGCAATGCAGCAATGTTGTTTACACCTTCTCTAGCTTCGACAATGTAGGTTTGACTATCCTCATCCCAACTATACTGAATATCATAATTTTCGTGCTCATCTAACTCCAGCGGCGCGAATGAAAGTGCGCCAATAATAACTACACACCAACATACCAGAGAGAATTGTAATGCTTTTTTTGTTCCCCACTTATCCGCTAATTTAGTGAAACCAATCGCAGCAGGTGCAGCAACGAATTGTATTATCAATATCGTCAGTATCAACCCGGTGGTGGTTAGTCCTAAAACCACGATGCCAAATACTCCAGCCAAGGCCGTTACTGAATTTATTCCATCAATAAAGCAAAAGTACGCTAGCATATACAAAAATAATGTTTTGAAACTCTTGATATCTTTTAGTGTTGAATAGACTTCATTTAGAGCAAGTTTTGATGATGCAATTATGCCCATTGGTTCCATTTCATCTTCGATATGAGGTTCAGGAACCAGTCTGAAAGTCATCTGAGCGAATCCTAGCCACCAAAGCCCTGATGATGCCATGACAAACGGAATAACCCACTCGCCATCTAATGACAAGACCATTCCCAAGTGGACTACTAACAACAATCCTCCTCCAAGATAACCTGCTGCGAATGCCTTGTTAGAAATCGAATCCATTTCAGACTCATCACCCATGTGAGGTAGTAGTGCGTTGTAGAATACGCCTGCACCATTTAATCCCACATTAGCTATCATGAACATCACTGTTGCCCAAATCCATCCAATTGAGACTCCCAGATAAGGAGAGAGTGCGAGTAGCACGCATGAAATCGCACCTACCCAAGTTAATGTTCTAAGCCACCAAATTTTGATCATTCTTCTGTCTGCAATAACTCCAAGTGATGGTGCACAGATTGCAACCAAAAGAGCGCCGGCCATAACTGCTGCAGAAAACATTGCATCAGCAGTCCATTCAGAGCCCAGAATTTTTGTTGAAATCCCATTTGCCTCCGCAAACAAATAAGCGAACCATGCTGGGAAAACCGCAGTCGTTACCGATGTCTCAAATGCACTCTTTCCCCAATCATAAGCACAATATCCTCGAACTCTTTGATCTTCTGCCATAGTCGCTACTCTATTTCAATGCTTATGATAGTTGGGCCGTTTTCAAATTCCTGCACATGATTCAATAATGAAATCGTTTCATGCCAACGTTATGGAGTGGGTTCAGCCGCCAGAGAATACTCATGCTTCACTGGCCAAAGCCATGCAACTTATGGATGGTGTTGAACTTGATTTGCGATTGACTGCTGACGACCAATTAGTAGTACATCATGACCATAAAGTTTCGATTCCAGATTCGATGCTTGAAGGCAGACCTAAGATTGTGGAAGAATGGGATTTAGCAGATTTGGAGGAGATAGGATTTTGTTCTTTTGAGAAATTAATGTCTGACAAGGATTGGTTAGTACCTTGGCAAGAACATTCCAAGGTTGCATGTCTTGAAATCAAACGAAGTTTGCCTAGCGTTGAAACTGATATCACAAAGCGAATGGCTAGAATCATGAAGCTCGCAACTGAGATGGTTGATGAGGCAGGAATTCATGAACAGGCTGCTGTCTTTTATGCCTTTCACAAACCTATGGAAAAGGTAGCCAAAATGTCCGGATCATCTCGACCCTGGTCAAGATTACTTCCGGTTGTTCCTAGAACGGGTTCCCATACCAGCAAGAGACTGCGTGCACTTCCACAGTTTGTTTCGCATTCATTCAGTCGTTTGATGCGTAAACAGAAAGATTCTGGAGCTCCTATGATGCCATGTGCTGTAGATTATTTTGAAGGTTTCAAAAGGTACCTACACTTTGGTAAACCGGTTGGACTAAAGGGTCGTCAACTAAAACGGTTAACGAGGATTTTAGGAGATTTCCCAGTCTATGTATGGCCCGGTCATCCTTACATGGAGCGTGATTTACTGGATGCCGGCATGTCAATTTTAACCGATTTCGCAGACCCTATGATGGATTTACCATGTGGGAGTAAGCGGTGGATGCGGCCAGCAACGATGCCATTGACTGATGAGCAGTGGAGAGGACTTTCTAAAGGAATAATACCCGAAGATGTTGCTCCATGGCACGAGATAAGTGACGAGCAGTTGGGCTGGAAGGCTGTGAGAATGATCGGTCACAGAGGTTGTGGAAAAACATCTAGACCGATATTTCAGTCAACATGACGCAGAGTTTGTTCCTCTGCAATATACTTCGGACGGTAAATTGGCGTTCCTTTTCCACCACGCATAACGGTCCTTTCATCCACGATTTGTGCGCCTATGCCTGCAACTCTGGCCCAGCCAAAGAAGGTGGTGTAGTACTCTGGGTCTCTCAATCCTACGAAATTTAAGAGAGTTCCACTAGCGATGTCTACATTTGCGTTTGGATTACTTATTCTAGGGTTTTCTGAAAGAACCTTTGGAGCGACGCTTCTCAATACTCTGATAGTTTTGAAATATTCATCGTGTGGACATATTTGCTCACCAAGGGCAAATTGAACAGTAGCCCTTGGGTCTTCAGCACGTAGAACAGCGTGTCCGAATCCAAACACAGGACGTTTTGCCTGAAGTTCACCACGCACGAAATCCTCTACCTCATCGGGGTTTGATGTTCCTATTTTTTTCACGAATTCGAAGCATGATTGGTTTGCTCTTCCGTGCAAAGGTCCCGAAAGAGCGTTCATTGCTCCTGCCATCGAGGAGTAAATCGTAGCTTTTCCACTCGCAACTGCCTTTCCGGTAAATGTTGACAAATTACCTCCTCCATGGTCCATATGGAGGACGAGATATGTTGCAAGGACCTGGTTCATTACAGAACTATCTATATCTTCAAGGTCAAGAGTATTTGTGAATCTTCCTACCAAACTAAGAGATAGATCATCAGAAGGGATATTCTCGGTTCTGCCTTCTCGATATCTGAAAATAAGTCCGAGCAACCTTGGCATTCTCGCAATAAGGTTCATTGCATCCTCCTTCCAATTATTTACACCATCTAGCATTCCAAGCGTGTGTATACCCACCGACAACCAATCCATGGGATGACCTTCGCTAGGTAGTGAGGATAGAACAGACTCAACACCATCTGGTAATGCTCCTCTTGATTGTAAATCCGCTTTGAACTCAGCGGATTGTTTAGGGTTTGGTAATTCCTTGTTGAAAAGTAAGTACACAACATCTTCTGGAGACATAGACGCAAGTTCAGCAATGGGGTAGCCGCAATAGTGAACTCCTTCTGATGGTGTCACAAAAGAGGTCCTACAGGTTCCAACTGGTATGCCTCTCATGCCGATATTGATGTGCGATGAAGTAATCTCAAACAATGGGTCCTCATTACTCACAAAATCACCAGTGAAATGGCGGAATAGTGTCAATGGTATAAGGTCGACGCAAAAATAATCGGTGTAAGCAGATTATGGTTACTTTCACTACACTAGGTGTTACTAACTAAATTGATGAAATTTTCAAAATTTATCATCTCTTCCCAGGAGGCCAAGATCTAAAGCCCCTGTACGCATCTCTGTCAGCGATTATTTTCTTTCGGATTGTGTTCCCATCTATAATGAAAGCCTCTTCAGAATCTAAACCAGGGCAGCTTTTAACAGTCAGTCGCCATGATTTGTCAGAGTGAACGTTTTCTGCCCAGAAGGGAAATGATTTGCACTGGGCAGGTCGTGATTCATACACGGTGCATTTCTTGCCCGAGTCTAAATATATGCAAACGTCTGTGTAAATGTCTGAATTTAGGATATAACGACCATCCATTGTTTGGTGACAATCTCTTTCCAGCCAATCCTCAACATTCAGATTATGATGTTTAGATAGTGCGATAGCATCTTCTGGTCTAAGGTAGACTATGCCACCGGGTTCATCGCAGCATTTTCCACACTCAGGTTGACAAGAAAATGGAACGCCAGACATCCACCATGGCGAATTCATGCTTCTTCACCCACTGGTTTCATCAACTTGACGGGGGTTAGTTTAGCATACGCTGGTGCTTCAGATATGTTCCCTAGGGCCATTTCAATTTCGCCAATTCTATCGGCGATTTGGATTAATTCATCAACTGACGCTGCTTTGCTTTTTTCTGCCAAAGCAATCATTTCTGATTCTAATTCAGCAAGCTTATTTGATTGGTCAGCATGTTCTTTTGCAATATCTTCGAACATTTTGTCGGTTATGCTATCAATACTGGATGTTGTTTCAGACACTCTAACCTTGTCGAGTGCGGGTAATTCTATTTCTGTATTAACAAGAAATTTTTCGCTTTCGTCAACTGTGAGTGTTGTAGTTACATGTGGCGTGAGGTTTTCGCTTGTCAGGACTTCGTGCAATTCATCTTTTTGCTGAATTGTTAATTCGGGTATTTCCCAATCATCGGATAAATCTGGTATTGGTACATTTAATTCTACACCCGTAGGGTCTAAGTCTGTGTATACAGTGTCCAGTGTTTCTCTAACCACATTTGTGGCTATCGCTTCTAGACTGTCTCTCTCTTCATAAATTTGATATTCATCTTTTACGATTTGCTTTTCATTCAAAATAGCACTTACATCGTTTGAATCGAGGATCCTTTCACCCGATTCTATTGCCAATGCAACCTTTTCGAATGCAGCATCAGTGGACCTCCAATCTCCGTCACCGTGCTTGACTATTCTCGCCAGCATTGAGTCGTTTAGCAGTAGTGCTCTTCCACTTGTATTTCTTCTTAGATGAGTGATTAGGGAGGATGAACTTGGTTTGTTAATCCAAATACTAGTTGCAGAGCGCATCACTTCCCATAATCTGCGTGCAGGCCATTCATTGGAATCAACCCTTGAAGTGGCGATAATCTGTACGCCATGATTGAGGGCATAGTCTATCATTAGACCTATTTCAGTAGCTATCTCTGCTTCAGCATGATGAAGGTCGTCGATAGCGATGAGACTAGCGTGAGCGACAGCATCTTGCCATCCGTTTGGAAGTGCTTTCCAACCTCGCATTGCAGATGTTGAAAGCAAATGCACATTCCCATCCTGGCGGCGAATCATCGCTTGAACAGATGCACTCAATATGTGTGATTTACCACAGCCGCTATCTCCTAAAATTAGAAGTGGATTCATCGTTATTCCTGGCCTTGCAATGACCTTCTCACAGGCTGCTGAAGCTCTAGAGTTTTCATCTACAACATGCCAATTTTTCCATGTTTTGTGGTCTGATATTTTCTGGACAGGCGGCCAGTCTGGCTCGAAATGTAGGTCCTTAATTTCAAAATCACTGTACTTAGTTGTGTAACCACGCTGATTGTCCAGGACCTCTGCCCAAACCGGCCTGCCATCTTTCAATAGCCCAAATGAATCTCCAAGGGTTTCTTCAACAACTTCGTCGATTTCAAAATTTTCCCTCATTTCACCTATCCGCTTTGCTGCGATTTGAGAGAAAGAGGAATCACCCTCATCAATGTCAACACTTGAAGTCCATTCGCTGGTTTCTCCCAATACCTGATTTGCGATTATGTCGAAAGTAGGACGAGTTTTCACACCCGTTCGAGAGAGTAGATTTCCCTCTCTAGTATCTTCTGCATCGTTTACTCCTCTGAGTGTATTTAATTTTGATAGGGCAGGTCGTTTAGTAGCGACTTCTCTGCCTAAACTTTCTCTAGCATTGGCCAAGGCAAGAAGGAGTTTTTCCCTGTGTGTAAGTCTCATTGAGATTCGTCCTCCTCTTTTGTCCATGAATCTAGTTCCTTGTCAATATCTATTTCTCGCTGTGGAACGCTTGAAGCCTGTCTTCGATTAGAGATATTTCGTTTAACTTCGACACCTCTTGCAGCTAAGGGACTGATTACCTTTTTTTGTTTTGATGATACCTTTTTTTGGATAGATTTTGGGGCAACTTTGGTCTTTGGTAAGATGTGGTTTATTTTTGCAGAATCCTGTTTTGCTGCTTGTCCGAGACTTGTCGTTATTGTTTCAGGTATCAATTCAAATCGGCCATCCTTCCCATCACCGATTACGGTCTTTGGAATTGGTTTCGTCGCTGGGAACTCAGCAACAATTTTTGTTTTGTTTACTGCTGCTAAACCAGATAGTCTCGTCTCACGATCATTCATCACTTTAGGGCTAACAGATTTTCTTCTTCTCACAACTTGAGCTTTGCGTGGCCCTTTAACAATCTCTACCAATTCCTCTTCTTCATCTACCTTTTCCAATATCTCTTCCTCTGCTTCTTCAGGTACCTGGCTGATGATTTCTTCCACTTCTTCAATTATGATTTCTTCAGTCAATTCAGGCTCAGCCTCAGTGTTTGTTTCGACAGCTTCTTCGATCCTGAAAGTTTCGGGCATATTCCTTTCCAAATACGAATTAAGCCTCAATAACTCTTCTTCGGTTGGTGGAGAGAAAAGGGGGTGATCAAGGAGGACTTCAGGGTCTTGATTCCATGAAATTATAGTTTCAGTATCTAGGTTAGGTGCGGCTCTGATAATTTGAGCAGAATCAGATGATTTCCATGCAGATTCATCAATGGATATCAACAAGCAATCGTCCTCTGACCTCATTCTATCTCCGAATTCCCTCACCAATTCAATTACTGCCTTTTCTCCACATATACTTGCTAAGTACTCAAGACCGTCCAACAATAAAACTGCTCTTAGGTTCCCCTCCAGGAATCCATAGACTGTTCCTTTGATAGCGTCTATGTCTACAAATTGTATTCCTTCTCCTTCATTTTGAGATAGCCACAAACATTTTTTTGCAGGGATATCGAAGTTAACGGAAATCTCCTCTCTTGTTTTTCTGCTTATCACAAGGAGAGGTTTACCATTTTTTTCCAGGTTTGATGCTAATTCAAACAATTGGTTGCTG
>PBGS01000027.1 GCA_002720115.1 Methanobacteriota archaeon | reverse complement strand
AAAAGACATCATGAGTCGCCTCCAACGGTGGACCGGTCAATCGGTCGGAATTGAACATCAAGAAGCAAAAGCCCTGCAGGGTGTATGCGTCGTAAAGGATTTTTTCCGCGAGGGAATTCCAATGTCCGACGCAATGAGTCAGGTGAGCAGTTATGCGATGAGCGACATGTTTTATCTGCCACCGGGAACAATTCCTCCGATGGTGATGCCTTTTGATCCAACAGCCAGTGTCCCGCTTTGTCTGGTTGTGGTCTCCAACCCCCAAATGAGCGAACAAGAGCTCTACGACATTGCATATTACGAACTTCGCAACAAACTGCAGTCAATCCAGGGCGTAATTGCGCCGGCAGTGTACGGCGGAAAATTAAGAAGAGTGCTGGCTTATGTTGACCCTGCAAAACTTGAGGCTCATGGCCTCTCTCCAATGGATGTTCAACAGGCGCTTTTGAAACAGAATGTGCTTATTCCGGCAGGAAGCATAAAGGTGGGACAACAAGAGTTGCAGATTCTCACCAACGCAAACGTCGAAACGTGGGAGGAACTTAACGATGCGCCCATTAAACAAGTGCCCGGGCAGGCCCCCGTCCGCATGCGCGACGTCGGTTACGTCGATGGTAAGGCTGCTCAAATCCAAACCAACGTGGTCCGAGTGAACGGTTCACGTAAAGCCTACATTCTGATTTATCGTCAACCGGGCGCCAACACTATTGCGATCGTGCGTGAGATCAAGCGGCAGCTTCGTGATATTGAAACCCGACTTAAGGTCGAGCAATCCAAAGACCCCAAGATGGATAGTTTGGTGCTGACTGTGGCGATGGATCAATCAATTGGCGTCGAACAGGCCAATCGCTCTCTTCAGCTTGCCGCGGGGATTGGCGCATTGCTCGCCGGCGTCATTGTGCTGGTTTTTCTGCGAAGTATCCTGCACCAAAAATGTGAATCACGCTCGCGGAGGTGATTTTTTGATGTAATTCGTGGCCATCGCTTAGTCTCACAATATCAGCAAAACCATAGGCCATCTGCTTATCAACACTTGTAGCAATCTGTGTAGGTTTCGTTCCTGCAAATGGTCGCCGCAAAAATGAGTGAATCATTCAGATTGACGTAGTCTTTCTATCGCCAAAGAACTGATTGCGACTTGAAGGTTGTATGAAGGAATAAAACCGGGCATTGGTAGTCTTACGATTTCATCAGCTGCATCTAAGACTTCTTTTGACACACCGGCATTTTCAGCACCAACCACTAACAGAACATCTCCCGTAAGGTCGCAATCCCAAGGCGCTTTACCACCAATATCTTCTGCAACTACAATCCTCCTATTACATGCGGCGAGGATTTCCTTGGTTGTTGCATACACGACTGGAATGAATCTAGTAGCTCTCATCGAAGCTCTTCGAATCGTTCGTCTTTCTTCGTGGGTTTTGCTAACATTAACGATTACAGCAGTTGCTCCGCTAACCTCTGCGGTTCTAACTCCAAACCCTATATTTGGAGCATATTCAACCCCATCAAAAAGCCAGATTACTCCCTCTCTCTGGAATACTTCATTAAGTGTGCCAGAAGGATGTCTTCCAACCATAGCAAGGGCTTTCTGTTGGCCGTTTGTACTCATTCGCCAGAGATCGGTTGATGACCCCTCAACCACTCTAATTTCTCTTTCATTTGCTAGGCGGATAATTTCAGAACAATCCTCTTCTCTATCAACTAAAACCAGTTTGATATCTTCTCCATTTTTCAAAGCGGTTAGAACATTTTCTTCACCGGTGATTTGAAGCGACATATACCTGCGATAGTGCACTTGCACATGAGTGAATCCCCAGTTATGGGGTTGCAAAATACAGTCGCGGTCTTCAAATAGGGGAGGCAAGTCGGCAAAATGCTTCAAGGAGCAGGTGATGCACATGGCTAAGGGACTTTACCAGCATGTTCGTGAAACATGGAACAACCCAAAAGCAACTCAATCTCATCAACAGCGCCAAGACCGAATGGTTCAATGGCGCCGTGAACCCGTTAACTGCAGAATAGAAAAGCCCACTCGCATCGACGCTGCTCGCCGTCTTGGTTACAAGGCCAAGCAGGGTGTCATAATGGTCCGAACAAGAGTCCGCCGTGGTGGACTTCGCAAAGGTAAAATTCACATGAAGCGCAAGCCATCAAAAGCGGGTATCAACAAGATTACGATGGCAAAGAATACACAGCGCATCGCTGAAGAGCGTGTCAATCGACACTTCCCTAACTTGGAGGTCCTGAACTCCTACTGGGTTGGTCAAGATGGTAAGCACAAGTATTACGAAATTATCTTGTTAGATCCATCACACCCTGCAATCAAGTCTGATAAGGACCTAGGGTGGATAGCAGAAACCCACCATCGTGGACGGGCATACCGTGGTAAGACCAGCGCAGGTAAGCGCGGACGCGGTCTACATAACAAGGGCAAGGGCGCTGAAAAACTACGTCCGTCTCTGAAAGCTCGAGGAAACATCGGCAAGTGATTGGCTCTTTACTGAGACATCTCGCCTACTGCTGGATGAGTTAAGTAGTATGAGCCCTACCTAAATGCATGAACGCCCAAGAATACTATGAGTCGCTTTTAGAGCAGGGATAT
This sequence comes from Methanobacteriota archaeon, assembly GCA_002720115.1. Taxonomy (GTDB): domain Archaea; phylum Thermoplasmatota; class Poseidoniia; order Poseidoniales; family Poseidoniaceae; genus MGIIa-K1. The sequence goes on along the minus strand of PBGS01000027.1, from coordinate 40,989 downwards.
GCGCCGGNNGATGCTNCGCAATTCACTCAGCANCATTATNCTGAATTTCAAATTGCGCCCGCTCCNGCTCAAATGCAACCCNCAGCNCCTGAGCAGNTTGTGGTAGACTACCCCTCNCCCGCACCTGCGCCGATGCCGATGGCTGCCCCTCCAATGATGGTTGGAATGCCANTTCAATCGGGCCANCAAGTCATAATCCAGAAAAAAAACAAAGGTGGCGTTTGGCGAATTTTCAACGGAATCTTTGGAATAATATTCTCTGCTGCCATGTTGTGGGTATCTAATTTCATTAGAGAAACCTGGGATGTTCTTGGTGATGAGCTTACGAAGGAGATAAACAGTTTAAGCAGTCTAGAGCGNGCANTAATCGACGGTTTCATATCAGATTTAGAAACNATGATATCNACATTTTCAACTATCTATACAGTGGTCATGATACTTTCAGGTTTAATGTTGATAGCNTCAATTATCCAATTTATGAACAAACCATGGGGAGGGAAATTATTTCTCGGAATTGCTGCGCTTTTGCTTGTAACATTGCTAGGTGCNGCAGTCTACGAATACACNGCGATTAACAACCTGATCGANGANGTAAATGAATTGGATAGCGANGGAGAGGATATACCTCCAATATCCTTTATGGAAACTCCCGGATTTATCGGTTCGGTTTGCACAAGCGCTTGTTTTCTGGTATTCGCACTGCTAGCATACCTTGGCAGACATCGTGATGCACCCGTAGTACAACTTCAGGTTTAAACACAAGAAAATTTCAAGATTATCCGTTGGGTTCATTGAGGGTCGCTAACGTGGGTANGNTGCTGGAGGGGTGTTATGTCGAGTGAGATGAGTGTTTCACAATTGAACGGCAANGAGATTTACCTCCCGGATGGAAGATTACTTGGAGTGGTCGGAGAGACTGTTATTGATGGGTCTCTCCTTTGTGCGACTCACCTTTTTGTNGCAGGGTGTCCAGATGAATTAGTAGAGAAAGGNGTTCATCTTACAATACCATGGCGTTGGGTGCGCTCTATTGGCGATGTAGTCATTCTTCGCTGGTTCCCGAAAACACCTATTCCTTACGAGCATTGAGGTAATCGAATGACCTTCGAAGTACATGTTTTGGGAACATCTTCCGCACGTCCATCACAGGGGCGTTCTGTTAGCGGTTCGATAGTTGAGACCGAGTATGGGATGTTAGCAATTGATTGTGGCGAAGGATTCCAAAACCGCCTAGTCCGTCATAGACATGAGATGAAAAATTTTGCAGGTAGAAGGCTAAAACTTTCGAAATTGGCTGCGATTTTACTCACTCACGGCCATCTTGACCATACTTGGGGTGTACTTCCATGGATGCAAACGATGGCANTGGACGGAAGGAAGGAAAAATTATNGATAATTGGGCCAACAACCTCTGAGGTGGTTGAAGCTTTACTCGGTAGTGACGTCGAGCCACAAGTTACCCCTTCAGATTTAGTAATACAATATGACATGTGGATGGACTTAGGGGCAACTACGGAGTCTCTAGGATACGAAGTCGAATGGATTTTGGGTGACGGTAAAAGATGGGTGAGTATGACTGATGGGTCTGAAATAACCCTCCCTCAACCAATAAAAAATGTCAAAATTTCAGCACACACAACGCAGCACACAGTCCCATCCTGCGCTTGGAAGATTTCAGTCAGTGGCAAAAAGGGTAAATTTGANCGTAAATCTACAAAGCATTTACCAAATGATATCAAAACAAAATTAGCATCTGGTTCAGATGTGGAATATGAGGGTCAAGTATTGAAGGCTGTAGACTATCGTAAAGAATCAATTCCTCAAAGGTCGATGATAATCTCAGGTGATACTGCCGANCAAGCNATTGAATCTAATTGTGATTTAATTGTTCATGAGGCAACCTTCCTGCAATCACATTCAGATATTGCAAATGAACACCTCCATTCGACTGCTGCAGGTGCTGCTAGAACAGCAATTGAATGTAAGGCAAAACATCTTGCATTAACGCACTATTCAGGAAGGCTAGATAGTCACGAGGAATCTCTAGCCGAAGCCAGAGAAATTCATTCTTCGGTTGTCGCTCTCTCTGATGGGGATAGGTTGATACTCAATGATGATTTATCAATCACTCATTTAGTAAAAGAAGTTGAAGGTTGGTCACAACAGACTTGAGGCAATTTCAAAACCAAGATGCTTGTTTGCTCTGATATGAGAAGCGCATCTTTGGTTACCGTCTTGCTTCTCGGGCTACTCTTTTTTCCGCTCGCAACAGCAACAGAGGGCAGAGCACCCCCTCAGTGTGCTTCTCTTGACCTGTCTGACGTGGTATCATCAAGCACAGGTGTGTCTGTAGAACCCGGAGCTTGTGTCATAATAGATATTGGAACTAGAAGTTACACCACTACTCTAGGGTTTGATATAGAGGTCCTAGATGATGCAATGGATGTTTTATTATTTGATCAAAGCTCAATTCAATCCTACCAAAACGGTCAAAATTATCGCTCTTCGTTCAACAAGGAAGTATCGTTTGAGTCAATGATTGGCGCAAAATGGCTAGATTGGGCACCACCTCAATCGATTAGTCCGAAGAATTGGTACTTAGTATTCGATAATTCAGCCCATGATGGAGATGAAGGAATGGGTGACCAGGGCGGGATGACGGCTCGATTCAAACTTCAGTTAGCCCCAATTGGAGCCGAGGATTATCCACTTATTCATGACACATTTTTGTTGCAACCAAATCAGAGAATAAATATGGCCAGTTTCAATGTTGACTCCAGCACTGGTTTGACATACTGGGTCCATCCTTTGTCAGGAGACGGTGATATTTTCATCCAGTCAGATAATCAATTATCTGGGGACTTGATAATTTCGGGTTCTAGGATGGATAATTTCGGCGGACAAGATAAAACTCAACTTGACTGGACTGTACCCGTATTCTTGAATTTACAAAATCTAAATTTAATAGCAGAAGCAGGACCCCTTGGTCTCCATTTTTCGGTCAAGGCTTGGTTCGACCCTGTTCTTGCTCCAGAGATAGTAGACTATTCTAATTCAACAACAACTATCGGCGAGAGTGTAATTTTAGATGCGGGTAACACTCCAAACAGCCTCCAACAACTCAGCGTCCTTTCTTGGGACTTTGATTCCGATGGAACCCAAGATTCTACTGGAACATTAGTCCAAGCTGTATGGTACTCACCTGGTTTGAAAACAATCAATTTAACGGTTCAATCCAAATCAGGAGAAACCTCGATTGCCTCTCATCAGGTAGAAGTAATTGATGTAAAGAATCCTAATGCTGTGATTACAGGTATTGGAGGAGTTATGGATCTCAACGGAGACAGGCGTCTGCTACGTTTATCCGACTTAGTTCTTCAGGCCACTAATTCGAATGATGATGACGCTATTGCCTCCGCTTCTTGGGCTGTGGACGGAGAACAGGTCTCATCAGCCTCACAATTCACATTCATGAGATCTGAAATTGGTAGTTATCTGGTGACTTTAACGGTTTCAGATCCTTCAGGAAATATCGGCTCTACCAATTTGACAGTAATAGTATATGATTCGACAGAACCTATTCTNGTNACCTCGGATATTACAGCGATATCTAAGGTAGAACAGGGGAAGGAGGTAGAGTTTAGAGCCAAAGCTGCGGACGAATGGGATGCTGCTGAAGATTTGAGGTTCACTTGGGATTTAGATCTAAATAACGATGCGAACAAAGATGGAGATTCAACAAATGATCCTGACTATGAGGGCGCTACCTTGAAGATTTCATTCGATGATGTTGGTAAAACTAAATTTGCGGTTACAGTATATGACCAATCTAATAATACAGATTTCGAAATATTTGAAATTGAAGTCACTGAACCTGCAGATAACACTGGTTTGATTTTGATAATAGCATCGGTTTTTGCTGTGGTAATAGTAGTCTCTGNGGTGGTATTGTTTGGATACAGAGGAATTCAGAGAAGGCACGCAGTAGAGTTGTTGATACAAAGAGGACTCTCAGCCGAAGAGGCGGAAGCACGAGTCTTAGACATGACAAGAAATGTCAAACTTCCTGCATTCGCAAAGGCTGCTCAAATCGCCGGCATATCAGAAGGGTATGAACTAAAATCAACGACTCAAATGGAGACTGAGGCAAAAGCCAGAGAGTTCGAGGCAATTTATGGGGGCTCCTCNCAATCAGACCCAAATGCCGGCTTTAGGCCAGCTGTACGCCAAGTGGACCCTGCCCTTGCAGAGGCGGCTCTTGCAGCATTTGCTGATGAAGCGCAGGCTCCAGCGGTCATTAGTTCAGTTTCGACNCCGAGTTCTGGAAAAGTGAGGAGCGGCGGTATAGCACTTCCACAAAAAAGTGNGCCAGTTAAGCACAGCTTGAAATCACACTGCACGTCATGCAGTCAAGACTTCTTGGTCGAGATAGACCAAGGCGCAAGAAGCGTGGTGGTTTCTTGTCCACACTGTGGTGCTGACCAATTGTTTGAACGGTAAAAAAACCGAGTTTCTGATNCTCGTGAGAGGGATGGTTTCATNNGGGTGTAGATACCGAATATAGTATGATGTCGAAACCAAGTGTGCGGATGCTCCATCGCGGAGTTCCGCAGCCTATTGACTCAAGTAAGGTTGCAATTACGCTTGTAATCGTCATGCTACTACCCATTTTCACTCCGGTCAATGCTAATGATTCAGTCGGTAGAAATGACTTCGGTGTACTCGAGGCAATGGCAGATGCACTAGAGACGCAGAGAGATTCAGGTGAGGATGAACTTGCTCGCAATTCAGCAGAGGGTGTATTAAGCGCACTAGAGGCAAGAGGTAGAGAAATCAGTGATGGCGACGCTCTTCTAGCAACAGATGGCGTTCTGGGAGATATCAGTATGAGGGAAACCGACCCGCTGAACCCTTCGCATCCTAGGCCATACGTTTACCTNACAGACCCTGATTCGCATCCTGATGGATGGCCGAACAATCTGCTNGATACCCTATTTGAGTTACCACCTAGTTTTAATGATCCNCTCGCATTCGGTGCAAACACGTATTCGCTCTACGTAAATTACACAGCAAGAAACAACGGGCCCCAGTATGAAGCATGGGATTATGGTACGTTTACTGGAGATATTTTGTCATTTGAGGGAGCGGGTCTATTTGAAAATGCAATCGATATTGATGGGGATGGTAGTAGCGACGTTGCAGTCGGGCTCTCAATTCTCGGATTGGGGAACCGGGGGGAAGGATGGGACATAGTATTAGGCGATGGTCCTCTACCTACAGTAGAGTCTATTTGGATAAGGCCAAATTTCCAGTGGAGAGTTCGCGTCTTAGATCATGCAGACCCCCTNTGGGATGANATGGCAAGTATGGAAGTCTCTTTAATGAAGGGAGTAGCNTATGANTTNACTCTAACTGGAGACGGTGANTCTTACGCTTTAGTAATTGATTCTAGATTCACACAACCACCGCATGATTTCCAAATACGTGTCGGATTAGATCAAATGACACTTGACGTCACTGGAACATTTGTAACTTTGGCAGACATATTGAACATATTTGGCGGCGGTGACGATTCTGGATTNGAGATNACTTCAGTATCAGCACCATATGCAATTTTAGTTTCAAACCCAAATAGAAATTCTGCGAATGAACAGACAGATTGTCAGGATTCCTCTTGGTACAATCCAATTCTAGACCACGACGCAGAAAGTCGGTCACACAAATGTGGTTACTCGATTGGTATTGGTTATGTACACTTTGATGAGCCAGAATTAGATGGATATAGGCCGCTTGACGAGATCGGGTATATCGATGTCGGCCTTCATCCTACATTTGGAAATACACAAATCCCTGAAGAATTGGACTTGGTAATACGCAATGATAATGCTGGAGAGAATTCATTTGACAATATTGAAATCTTTAGTGATACAGACGCAGACTTGTATTTCCACTATTTCGAAGATCGCTCGAAGCACATCGAAGAGGGTGGACAATTTGGCAACATCACAGATTCTCGAGGTTGGGTTAGAGATATGCCCAAAGGGACACTACCACAGGAAGAAATCGACGCTATTTTTACCCTAATCGGAGAGGCGCCGGGATCTAGTAATCTTCCTGGCCAAATGCCAAATAGACTTTCATTGATTATCTCAATAAAAAATTACACAGCAGACACATCCGCAAATGTAGTCGACCCTACCCTGGTCTTGGACCCAAGCGATAACCGCTGGAATAGTCTAATCCTTATTGCGGGTACTGAACGTATCTCGAAACTTGAATATGTATCTACATTCCAAAGACATGGATACGCATCGGATTCCTCGTCTATGGAGGTTGAAATTATTGATCTCCCAGAGGTTATAGCTATATTTGGTACGTTCGAGATTCCCACCTCTAATAGAGTCAGAGTTGAATTTGGTACAGCACCAGACTTACTCAGCGAGGTATTGGATAATGTCGTTCTTAATTTAGTAGAGATAATTCTTGATTTGGGTACCATTTTGAATGGACTACCAGAAGCAATTGTTGGAACTGCTGGAGAATCGAGTGGAGAAATATTCTTGCAATGTTTCAATCAAGTAAGAGCGTCACTGAGTGATGGAAGCACCCGTGCTGAAACGATGGTCGGTAGCGTTAAACTTGCGATAGGTAGTAGTCAACATCCTGTGATGGATAAAAATCACATTCTTTTGTCAGAAGATTTGGATTACACTGATGAAAATGGAAACGTGGATGGCAAGTACGGTAGGATAAATTCACCACTNGTTCCTGTGGGGATGAGTGTCAAAATGACCGATATTTCAGGAGCGTCTTATTCTTATGATCAAAACACAGACCTCAGGACAATTTCGATTTCAGGTAGCTCGGGTGACGAACTTGTAATTGGCCATTTGAGGCATCTATCCAATTCGACTGAAGGGGATGTAAGACAGTTCGCATCAATTTCTAATCGCCCGGCAAATCTTACAATTGCTCAACAGGGGTCATTGATTACGTATACTGCCTCTGACGAAATTGGGACAATTACCTACAGCGGAGAAGGTAACGGACAATACAATGCACTGCGCCTCAATGGTTTACCTTCCGAGTTCGAACTTGAATTGGGAGATACGCTATCGATGTCAGCACCTGATGGAGTTGGTTCTATCGAAGTTCAGATATCTAACGCTACGGTTCCACTAACTATGGATGAGGATCACGCTAGATTCTGGATAGACCAAGTTGCTGGTGAAGCAAGCATGTCGCTTAAGTTATCAAATCTTACTTCAATTAGACTTGAGCCCCCACAAGAACCTGGTGCAACTGGAGAAAGAGGAAATAGTAAACTGATAATGAATCGCTCGCAATCCTCTGCCTTTAGTGTGCTTTTAGAAGATGTAAGTGACAGAAGCGACGAATTTTTGGGATTATCTGGAAGAATACACATCGATCCCCTGCCCGCTAATCTTGAAATGTCTCTACCGTCATCTGAAAATTCGGAGTTAATTACCATTCCAGAATTTGGAGACGCTGATGGCATTCTCGCACTGTCATTCTTCCTTTCTGGAATGATTGACTTTGGTTCATCAGTCAATGACTTCGCAGTACAAAGCATGGTCAACTTGGGAGATGCATCTAATTTGCAGAGCAACCTAAGTTTAGGCATGGACTTGTCAACCGATGAAGAGTTTGATATTACTCTAGACGTAACCAAAGGAAAGAATGTGCCTNATGAACCAAGATGGGTTCATGGAATTTCGGGAGAGGTTCTGGAAGTTACAGAATTAAAGTTCAATTACTCAAGAATGCCTGAATTTACAGAAAGCTCTCGAAAAGTAGTCAGCGATGCGCTTATCGATTTCGAAATGACAGAACAAGAAAAAATCGATGTAATTCAAAATCTTGAATGGGCGGGTTTGAGCGACTCTGAATCATTAGTAGCGGCAATGGAGGATGGTTTCATTTCTCCAAGAGAACAAGAGTTACTGGATACTGCAACATTGGAGGANGAGGGAGTAACTTTCGATCAAAGACGGTCATGGCATAGCAGAATCTGGCTTCCACAATTGCCCGCAGGGAAAATAGAAATCGGCTACGAGGTAGTTATTGAAAATGAAATTCCGGAATTTATAATCCAAGCTTCGCTCGAAAAGTGGACTCCATTCCGCCCGGTTTTGACAATAGAACTCAATGGTCTAGCAAGAACAGACACTCTGATGGTTCTAACAGGTCTAAACACTAATTACGAGAGGAATCTTAAGATACACAGCACAGTTCAAACTCAAGCAGAGTTATTGATTCCTAGNACTACAATAACATTGGACTATGATTTGGAGGAACGTCTGGAAAACGCAAGAGTGGTACAAAATAATCATCTAAGAGGAATAAGAACCGAGATGATGATATTTGATGTCCCTGCTTCAGGTAAATTATTCTCAACAATAGGTGACATACTGCAAGCAAACCTTACCGTGCCTGTAGAAGACAGATTGGATGGCATTAAATCAGCAGAATCGATGATGCTTCAACANTTGAGAAAGATCGATGGCCTGTGGTGGCCTGCAACAATGTTCATCAGAGACGTGCCAGGAGAAATGTATCTTGTTGCAGCACCAGCAAATAATTTTGATATTCATGAAGAGCCGTCTTTCCAGGGTATGTTTGAGTTAGATTACGGTTCAAATAGTGACGACATGGACCTGTTTATCGAAACAAAAGGTAAGGCCCAAAACATCCGGGGAGATACTTTGATGTTATCAGAGAATCTACCAGATAAATTTACGATGCAGGTTACCGAAGATTATGGTGCCTCCATTTCAGCATCAGGTAATGGGGTGGAACAGTTGTACATTCGTCGCAGTAATACTGAGATTCAGAATGGTGTTACAATGGTCTCTGCTGAAATGGTCGGGGAAGATTTGAAAAGTGCGGAAGTGCACATTTATCGCCCATTGGAATATCCTGTCATAGTAGTTGATGGAATAACAGGCGGAAGAATTGTAGCAACTGCCCATACGGAAGTAGAGTTTTNGGGTTACGATATTGATGCGAGAGGAGTTCTGCTGGACGCACAATTTACCGGAGGNATACCTACAGCCTCTAGTGTGGGTGTGAACGGGGTTGTCACAGATTTATCTCTCATAAGCAGCTTAACTGGCGGGGAAATAGAAACTACGCATGTAATGGTTGGAGATCCGTTTTCATCACTGCTTGCTACAGCGATTGCGGTGGTGACCGGATGAGCGATGAGTACGATGATAGCATGGATGAGGAACTCCATGAGTTGTCTCAGGAAATTGGAGAATTTGTCGTTGAATTAACAGAAAAAATCCACCCACTAAGAGTTGCGCTTGCAGGAGTAGTTTTGCTTATGCTTTTAGGGGCCCTTGTCTCGACATGGTATTGGGTAATTCCACGAGATGATGTCGAAATTGAAGTTATGTACTTGCAAAGAAACGGGCATGTCGTATTAACAGAATTAGTAAATGATGGTAGCCGGGAAATCAGAGATGTGACTCTAACTGTTGAGTTTGTNGATAGNGAAAAAAAGATCNTAGACAGCGTAGCGGTGTCTTTCGATTCAATTCCCAGTCATACAAGCATTTCTGGCGATAAGATGGAACTAGATGCTCGCGGTTATTCAGTTTGGGAAGAATATACTATCCAAATCGAAATACAATGGACCGATTTTAGGGGCGTTGAGAACANGGAGCAATTTTTGCATAAAGTATCTGANCAACTCATTGCCGAATTCCATAACGATTGTGAAGAGGTAACATGGTTCTTTTGAGACTAGATTAGGCAACTGCTAAAACGAACTTTCTACGGCATTATCATGTGCGTAGAGCCTTATTTCTCGTCCTGATTTTCCTTCTAGCGGGAGTGCCGGCGGTCAACCAACCGGCTCAAATNTCAGAGGAAACAGATGTGGAATGGGTTCGATTTGACTTGCCAAAAGACACGATTCGTAATTTTGTTGGAGAATTAGACGAATCACTTTCTTTGGAAGAAAGGCCGCTTATTGCTCACTCTAGACTTGGTATTCACGACACAACAGGGATACTTTTCGAGCATGAAGTCCCGGATGAATTACTAAATTCAAGGCCNGACTTAGCACTTGTTTTAGTCTCCACAGAATTTAGATTTTCAGAGGTAAGGTCAGAAATTGCTGATAAAAATGGCGTAGAGGTTAGAGAATTCATCGCACCTTCTGGCTTACTAATTCAAGGAACCCAAGCAGGGCTCTCAAGGCTAGGTGATATGGCCGGAGTAGCGTCAGTACAACCAGTGCCACTTGCAATGCTTGTTGATTTCAATGTGATGTCTGCAGAAGAAGGCTCTCCTATCAGAATTGAATCTTGGAGAGCTGATTCACTACTACCCGGGGTAGACATTTCAGATGATTGGGGGATGAAGTTACATCAAGATTTAGACACAGTCGCTAAATCCTTCCTAAGCAATTCTACTTTCGCTGAAACCGGCCGCTATGACGGTTACACAATGAGCAAAGTTGCATTACTCGCAGCAGAACCCTCTGTTGCTTGGATAGGGCCACAACCAAGTTTGACGATTTGGAATGATCAAGCACGAAGCCACATGAACATAAACGCCATGAAACAATATTACACTACAGATCTAGATGGTTCTGGTCAAATTGTTGCAGTTGCAGACTCCGGCTTGGATGAAGATCATGGTGATTTTGGAAACAGAGTTATAGGCAATGTTGACGTTATTGGTGATGGTTCAACAGCTGATGCTCACTCTGGACATGGTACCCATGTTGCTTGCACAGTATTGGGGGATGGAACTAGGGGAAATTATGCAGGAGTAGCACCGGAAGCCGAATTGTATTTTCAAGCGATGGAAAACGACAACAACGGGAATTTTCAGTGGTCCAGCATCAATAACATGTTGAACACGGCCTACAATAACGGCGCTAGAACACACACTAATTCATGGGGTTCAGAGTCTAGTTCAGATTGGGGAGTTTACACATCCTCATCAGAAGACGTAGATGATAGAGCAAGATACTACGACCAAATATACAGTGGCAGAGAGGGTCTTACTATTCTTTTTGCAGCAGGGAATGATGGGCCACAATCGGATACAATCGGCTCTCCTGCAACAGCAAAAAACCTCATTGCGATAGGAAACTCTCAGAATAGATACTCAGGCGCGCCTAACAGCATCATGGATGGTTCCAGTCGCGGACCAGTCGATGATGGGAGGATAAAACCAGACCTAATCGCACCCGGTGGATATGTTAGGTCATGTAAGGCACAAGAAGCGAGTGACACTGGTGGTGCAACTTGGACTAGCACTTGGTATATGGAATACACAGGCACCAGCATGGCAACTCCTAACGCAGCAGGAACAGCCGCTCTTGTAAGAGAATACATCACTGAAATTGCACAAAGGCCCGAACCTCAAGGAGCACTTGTAAAGGCATTGATGATTCTTGGAGCGAGAGATGTCGGCAGTCGCGACATACCTAACAATGACGAGGGATGGGGACGTGTCGACCTAAAAAGCACTCTAGCCCCGAACAACGGACGGGGCATTTGGGTTGATGATCGTTCGATTCTTTCATCAACTGGAAATTCCAAAAGCTATTCATTTAATGTAACAACTCCAAATCAGCCATTTAAGGCAGTTATTGCATGGTCTGATGAGAGGGGCTCTAGATTCTCAAACACACAATTAGTGAACAATCTCAACCTATTGGTCACTACTCCTAGCGGTGTCGAATACAAGGGCAATGAGTTTTCACAGGGGCGTTCGATACAAGGTGGGAATCATGATACTTTGAATAATGTCGAGGTTGTTTTAATCGATTCAGCTGAAGCAGGGTTATGGACTGTGAAAGTGACTGATGCAGGGCATTCTGGAGGTAGAGCGCAACCTTATGCGATTGCAGTTTCAGGCGTGGGTGTAAACGATTTAAGGCCGGACCCCTCGCCAATCGTTTCATCTTTCTCTACAGATATTGCTATTCCACAAGTGGGTGATGAGGTTTTAGTTGAAATGAAAGTCTCAAACCTAGGAAATGTCAAAGCTGAAAACGTTGAAGTAATATTTCAGGAAGAGGGCATTTCTATTGATTCACAGGTCTTTGACCTAGGACCTGGTGGCTCAAAGATATTATTTTGGAATTGGGAACCCCAAACAGCAGGAGCCCGTACATTGAGTTTCTTGGTAGATTCAAGTGACACAATTGATGAAATCAACGAAGGAAATAATCGAATGGACTCAGTAGTAAACGTTACCACACCTGGCGTCAGAATCGAATCACAAACAGCAACAGTTTCTCTCACTGATATCAACTCTACTTCGTCTTCATGGCAGGTAGTTCTGATAAACACCGCTCTTATCACTACAAATGCGTCAATCTCAGCAGTGGAAGTATTGGATACTAGCAACGAACAGATTCCATGGTACGTTGGTCTAGATCAAACCGATTTTGAATTGGATGGCCAACAAGGAGCCCTAGTAAACGTTACATTGGTTCATCCACAAGGCCCCGAGCCTGGACTCTACAAAATTAATCTCCTGGGTTATGATGAAGATAATGATGTCAGCAGTCCTTTTACGGTTTACCTAGATGTTCCGATACTTTCGCAAACTAGACTAGAGTTTGACTACACTGTAATTCCTGTTCATCCCTCGGATATTACTTCGATTGATGTCAGATTATTCAACCTCGGAAATGAGGACATAGGTTATGATTTATTCCTCGAGTCTCCACCAGGATGGTACGCTGGATTCGATGATTTGTCGGCTCAAGGAGGTGCGAACTCAGCTTCGACGGGCCTTATGCTAGAGGATGGACAAATGACTATCGGAATTTCTTTCACACCGCCTCAAGTTATGACTTTGGCTGGTGCCGAATTAACAGTTAATTTGCGAGTTATTTCACAGAGTGAAGAGTCAAAATCAACTCTCTATCAATTGCCTCTTATCGTTCGACAAATTTCTGAATTAACGGTAGATTTAGAATCATCTTTCTCATCAATAACGCCAGGTAACACAATTTCGCTACAGTACTCTGTTGAGAACATTGGAAACACTGACTTAGACTTGAGCCCACGTTTACAATTGCCACAAGGTTGGTCTCAAAATACTGTTTTGGATGATTTTATTTTGAATTGGACCCAGTCCCGTAATTTCATAGTTTCAATCACGGCTGAGGATGATGCAAAAAGTGGTCAGATTAGTTTNGTAATGGANTCAGATGATAAATCTTGGAATCATGTTGAGGATATTGTTGTGGCACTTGTGCCAAAACCTGTCCTTACATTTACTTCGGTTGAAATTGGTGATGAAACATGGTCGAACATCTTCGGACCTGGGCAACACCCAACAGGTGTTCCAATCAATTACACTTGGCTAGTAGAAAATACAGAAAATACGCCTTGGAATCCAACTGTAACATTACAATTAGACAACAATCTATTCGGCGACTGCACAAATCCGGGTACTATTTCCAAAGGCGATGTTAAACCTTTGACTTGCACGATAATTATCTCTGCAATGGCTGATGTCGCATCCGAGCCTCAATTCAGAGTGACTCTGAGCAGTGATTTAGTTTCGATAAATGAAACAGTTTCTATGTTGGTGGCTCTTTCCAAGGAAGTTAATTGGAAAGCTGAAGGGCCAAGTAAATTTGAGACAGGCAAACCTTCTTCTCTACAAATAACCATCACAAATACGGGAAACACTTTGATTTCTGGCGCCATAATCATAACACTAAGCGACGGTTGGACAGCCGCAATTGAAGGTATTNATACAATCAATCTTGAGGCAGGCCAATCCCAAAAGATCAGAATAACATTAACAGCCAGTNAACCCGGGGAGGGGAGCATATCTTTATCCATTTCAGGAGCGGAAGATGTTTCAAGTTCAGAATACGAAATCGAGGTCTCCAGTGTCGGGGAAATCACCGAGGACAACTCCTCAATGATTGACACGGTATTCCTTGGCGTCTGGGTCATTGTTGCGGTTTTGGTGTTAACTGGAACGTTTATGCTCCTCAAAAGGAGAGGGCANAAATCGACAGGGCAGATTANCAGAGGAAGTAATCAAAACGCACCTCAGTCTCAACAAATTGAGCCAACACCTTGTTTCCTTTGCAGGCAGCCAATACTTGGTTCAATGCAAGGCTGTCCCACTTGTGGAGCAAGATATCACACTACTTGCAAGGTTGATACTTGCGTTCATTGTGGAAGCAGCTCCAATGCTTTTGTAATCGTAAATTGAATTGAGCATCTGTCCATAGCCTTTTCATGTGACCACCGCGACCGGGGTTCATGGAACCCCGTCGAAATGACTTGAAAGCCGGTCATGGCCTTACCAGTATTCTATTGGTAACTATTATGCTAATTTCCTTGGTTCCCGCAGTCTCAAACCCTGTTGCTGCTGATGATTCAGGTAGAGATGCAAACATCAGATTGGTGGTTACCCCAAGCGCTCAAACAGTTAACCCCGGGGAAACAGCAGAATACACCGTTAGAGTATACAATGACGGTTCNAACCCAGTCTCAGTAAATTTAGCTGCAAATAACGAGCAGGATTGTAACGGTTATTCCACAGCCATTGGTCAAATAGGCCAACCAATTGACGCTGGTGATAATGCTGAAACATTCCTCAACGTGACATTAGCACAAACCGCTGATGGTTCTTGTGTAACCACGGTTACTGCTAACGCAAACGAGCAAGTTACTCCACCAGACCAACCNGGCGCTCCGATTCAAAAGTCAACGGATGTTGAAACCACATCAGGTGATGGNTCAGGCTCCACATTATTTGGTGTTGATTTGACAATAGACGCTCCGGTTAATCCGACTTGGAACGGCGAAGACGAAATTACGTGGGACGTCGAAGTGGAAAATACGGGGCGAGTTCAAGAAACTGTTGAATTAACCGTGGACCCTAGAAGCGGTTCGGGTTGCAAATCTGATGGAAGTATGAGTATTGAAGTCAGCCCAAATTCAGTCCAAATCGATAATGGATCTTCAGAATGGGTCACAGTTACTCTTCAAGTTCCAGAAGGGAAAGAGAGCGACAAGTACTGCTGGGAAATAGAAGGTGTAGTAACAAACGANCAAAACCCCAACGGTAGTGCTTCTGACACCGAAGAATTCAGTCTGTTTGTACCTGAAATNAAGAGATGTTTAGTCACGCTTTCCAAATCCAGCCTCTCATTGCAGCCGGGCGAAACGGGGACTCTTCTAGCAACATTCTCCAACGAAGGCAACGCCGATTGGGTGGTTAATGTAAACTTCAACGGCAGCAAGTCCAATTGGGCCAATGTGGATGGTGCATCGAGCGGNAATCTAAACTACGATAATGGAAACGGGGAGAAGGAATTTACAATTGANATCACACCTGATGATTCTGTTGAAGCAAATTCCCAAAGCACATTTTATCTGGAGGGTAGAGATGGAAACCAGTGGAAATGCCGTTCAGATGTAACAGTCACAGTGGGCCAATCAAGAGGAGCAACGATTTCCCTTGGTAATACTGCGCTGTATGAAATACCCCCTGGTCAAGACCGCAGTACTACACTCACAGTGACCAACACAGGAAACGGCCCCGACACGTTTAGAGTCGCAGCATCCTCCTTGCCCGCAGGATGGTCAGTCACTTTGGAATCATCTACAATAACGACGCAATCTAAATTTAGCAATGAAAAATCTGGTAGCATAGAAGTCATGGTTTCTCTGCCTCTTGATGCTTTGGCGACCGAAGAGGTTACAATCACATTCTCGGTATTACCTCAATCAAGTGGCGGCGCATACGATACTGCTGAATTAACGGTCACTGTAAAGGCTGTACATGGAATGAGTGGAGATTCGGTTGCTGACGATCAAACAGGGCGTTCAGATACAACAGTTCGTTTCCCGATTACAATTACAAATGAAGGAAACACTCTCGACAGATTCCGATTTTCAGTTATCTCACAAACAGCACANCCCCCCTGGGGTAAGCATTTTGAAACCGAGGAAGGAAACGTGGTCACAGAGATAGACATCGAGGCACGTAAAACTACAACCATGTATCTGGTGGTTTCCATTGATGGAGAAGAAGAATTAGACAGCACCCGATTGACGGTTCGTGTCACCAATCTGGGCGACAACAACAATGGAGATTCTAACCAAGATGGAGTCCCAGATAATCAATTGGAATTCGAGTTCAGAGCCTTCCTTTCTGACCGAGATTTTGCTATGGACGCAATCATCATGCTAGGCCCGGATGAATTAACTCGAAATGAGGTAATTATTCTAGCACCGGATGGTTCACAAACATTCGAAATAAAGGTCGTAAATACGGGAGATCTAGACGATAAAGCAGTATTCGATTTTAGTGGATTATCGGGTACAGCAACTAGAACTCTAACCTACAGAGGAAATGTCGTTGAAGGACCGATAACAATCCAGAAGGGATGGGGTCTATTCAACAANACNACTGGCACTTTCTACTATGATGGCGATACTCCCGATATCAGTTCAACCAAGGATAAAGCGGAGCAGCGAATAGTCGACCTTAAATTAATTGAATCACACACNGCAAAACAATTCTATGCAATTTTTGTTCTAGAAATCAAAGTTAACGCCGGTGCTGAAAATGGTGATGGAGGTATATTAGAACTGGTTGTGACCTCGGAATCAAACGCTGCTAATCGAAGCGGCAAAGTAACATTCTCTCTATCAGTAGAGACTGTATTGGATGCTGAGTTAACACTACAAGACGGCGAGTCTGATGAACAGGATATCACGTTTGGCGAGATTGGTAATTCGCCGAAATTCAAAGTCGATGTACTGAATGCGGGTAATGTAGAATCTGAATTCAAGATTTTTTCNAGCGGCGGCGTCCGTGGTTGGAATGTTATCCTAAGCTATGAATCAGGTGCAGTCTGCCGAGATAAGGGGGACCATCTTCTCTGTGACATACCACCTGGAGAATCAATAGAAATAACCGCTAAAGTCAATCCTCCTGGTGGAGAAACAGCAGAGGTAGAAGACACATTCACATTCACGCTTTCAGTAGAGCCAACAGAGATTGGATTAGCTGGAAGAGAGAACATAAAACTCACTGTAAACGGTCAGCCAGAGGAGTTTGCATTGAACTCACTTATCACTCAACCTATTGTTTTGGGAATTGGTGGTTTTGTCCTTCTAGGATTTATTTTCTTGGCTCTCCGTAGGAAAAATTGACCCCTACGGGGTCATGTCTGAGGCAACCAACATTTTGGCATGTCATAAGACAACGCTTATGGACAGATGTATGGTGGCCTAGACAAGAGGGTGTCANCTCTCTAAGTTGGTGGCATACTTGGTTGGCGCAGAAACGGTGACTGGAGCCTATCTTTCGATGGCTCTGATGACCTTGATTGGCATTGGGATGCCTTTGGGTGCTTTCATCACCCAATACTTCGTTATGCCCAAGGTTGATTCCTCACGNCCGCACATGACCAAATCATGGTTGATGGAAGGATATGAAAGAGACCACAGCTTGTACCCTCGCCGCCTATCCACCTATGAATGTGGATCAGANCCTGTCGGAGAAGCAATGATTCAATTCCATTTCCAGTATTACTGGTACGCAATCATTTTCCTTGTTTTCGATGTTGCGTTTATGTTCATGGCCCTAGGGGGTTTGCTCGCTATCGATGCGACAGGTTCTGCTAACTCCGACCCAATCGGTTTAGTCGGGACAGAAATGATAGTCCTAACGATATTCTTTGCTACCATGGTTCTTGGCGTCTGGCATGTATTCCGTAAGCGGGGTCGCATTTACATTTGAGGTGTTATCATGAGCGATACTGGAGAAAATTATACAACTTTCAACAGCAGAACCTTGGTTGAAATTGTCGGAGATGTTACCGATGAAGCCCTTAAGGCTACGAAAATAAAACAATTACTCAGCGTCTTAGCAGGCCGGTTTTTCAATTGGGCTGGACGCAAGTCTCTATTCACGTTACACCTTGGAATCAAGTGCTGCGCTATTGAAATGGCTGCATCAGCCACACCAAGGTTTGATGGCGACAGATTTGGTGTTCTGTTCAGATCGAGCCCTCGTCAGTCTGATGTGCTTCTCGTTAACGGACCGATTTCAAAGAAATTTGCAGACCCAATTGTGAGATTGTGGGAACAGATGCCAGAGCCAAAATATTGCATAGCAATGGGAGAATGCGCAATATCCGGCGGCCCGTACTACCAATCTTACAACATTCTAGAAGGAGTAGATACGGTAATTCCAGTAGACGTTTACATTCCTGGTTGCCCGCCCCGTCCTGAGGCTCTAATCGATGGGTTTGGAAAATTGCGAGAGAAAATAATCCGCATTGGTGGAGCACCTTCCACAGGCCGAGATGGCGACAAGCCAATTATTGTGGGGGATGATTGAGATGGGCACAACCATTACCAAAGAACAAAATTCCTNCGCAGCAAATGCAGCTGCCCAAAATCTGTCTGCAAGGTTTAGTGATGCGGGCATAACAGTAGAGATAATTGCACANAATGCAGGAAAGCGATTTGAATTTGTAAGAATTATCTGTTCTCCTGAACAATGGAGGGCTGTTGCGAAGCACCTAAAGAATGAGTTGGGGGTTAATCACTGTGCAATGGTCACCGGCACACACTATCCTGAAGGGGGAGACCGAGGCTGGGAAGTTGCATACCACATGCACCGNTGGCCAATCACTGATGTTGAAGCGCACACTATGATTGTGCATTCTGGTGAATCTTTAGAGGGNGACGATATTCCAATGGAGTTTGAGATATTCATCAATTTGCCTCCCGGANNTTCGCCAGCAGTACCCTCTGTCCAGGACTTGTGGGTAGGTGCCGATTGGAACGAAAAGGAGACCTGGGATTTGGTAGGAATCGATTTCGAAGGTCANGAGAACATGCACAGGGTCCTCAATCCTCACGACTCTCCTGTNGGTTTCCATCCGCTACAAAGACAGCACAAAATTAGATATCANGACTTCAATGAAATGTACGATGACCCTCAAGGGTTTGGAAGAAAGCCAGTTGACGAGGGCCGTGTTAAGTGAGGTGTTTTCATGGCGGAGATGTGGATTACAATGGGCCCTCAACATCCCATGACGCACGGCTTGTGGACTCTGCGTGTAAAAGTAGACGGTGAAACGGTAACTGACACCGAAGCCGAGTTAGGATACATTCATCGCGGTGTAGAGAAAATTTGCGAATCCAGAGATTTCACACAAATAACACCCTACTGTGACAGATTATGCTANGTGAGCGCCATGACTTGGGCACATGCTTACATTATGGCCGCAGAAGACTTATTGGAAGCAGAAGTGCCTGAGCGAGCAGAATATATCCGTTTGATGGCCGCNGAAGTTCAGAGACTTGCCAGCCATTTGATGTGGCTGGGGGCTTTTGGTCCCGATATTGGAAACCTTACCTTGATGACTTGGTGTCTGCGTGACAGAGAGATGTTCCTTGATTTGCTGCAAGAACTTGGGGGCTCTCGGATGCATTACAATTATCCGAGAGTTGGAGGCGTCAAGAGAGACATTCCAATCGGTTGGGCTAACAGACTAAAGGCCAAAGTGAAGTTGTTTGAAAACAGAATAAACGAGTACGAAATGCTTCTTGACGAATCTACGATTTGGCTCGTGAGGCTACAAGGAGTAGGTTATGCAACCGCAGAGGACCAAATCAACGCCGGTGTTACAGGGCCCAATATTCGTGCTGCGGGGGTAAATNCTGATGCGAGATGGACAAATCCCTACTCCGTCTACGACCAAGTTGATTGGGAGCCGGCAGTAGAAAAGCCAACCAGCATCAAGGGTGCGGATTGTTACGACCGCTACCGGGTAAGAATGGAAGAGATGCGACAATCCTGCCGTATGCTTCTGGACGCAATAGATAAAATTCCAGGTGGTGCAAATACTCACTACCAGCCCGGTGATGAAATGTTGATTACAAAAGCACCGACTCGCGCACCAGAAGGTGCAACCGGTTTCAGTACCTATGAATGTACCAGAGGAGTTTCCAACTTTTACCTCCAAGGTGGGGGAGATAATAGAGGTAAGAACCCATACAGGGTTTCAATTCGTTCTCCTATGTTCATCACAATTCCATATGTCGCAAAGACGATGATTGGCTACAAGGTTGCAGATATCCCTGCGATTATGGGTAGCTTCGATCCATGTATTGGGGAGACAGACCGTTGAGGTGATTGTGATGGATGATTGGCTCGGGCTGCATGAACTCATATATGATAAAACGAGGGATTTATTCTCGTCATTACTTGGTGGCACATTTTTAGAATCGGGAGCCAACGATATTGCCTTTTTTGTATACACATTGATAACTTGCTTGACCACATTTGGTGGAATACTTCTTTCGATGTTTATGATTTTGTGGATAGAAAGGAAATTCTACGCCAGAGNAAACGATCGACGGGGCGCAACAACCGCACTAAGGTCTCTATGGGTCGGTGAAAATGGAGTAACTGCTGGTGAGTGGTGGAACATGATTCCATACGGCTTGGGTAAACCTGTGGGGGCCGTNAATAAGTGGCTGAATAGAATTGCTGGTAACAAAGGGCACGAACAAGAAATGGTCAATAGAGTAGNGAACCGCTCGTGGTACGGAGTCACAATTTTCCCNGGATTTTTCCAGAACGTAGCAGATGGTATGAAATTCCTAACAAAAGAGCACATGGTTCCAAGTAGAGCTGACAAGGTGATTTTTGAATTAGCGCCTTTCCTTGTGATTTCCTCCACGATTATGATTCTTGGAATGATTCCATTGTCAAGCGGAATCTACGGAGCAAATCCTGAACTCTCAGTTTTATTCGCTTTTGCAATCTTTGGTATTGCTCCTTTAGGCGTATTCTTCGCAGGATGGTCTTCTAATAACAAGTACACCTTACTGGGCGGAATCAGAAGTGCAGCACAACTAACAGCTTACGAGATACCATTACTTCTATCAATTCTCGGAGTTTGTATAATGGCAGGATCATTCAATTTCCTAGAGATAGTGCATTTCCAACACTCATCTGGTACCTGGCTATTGTTCTTGATGCCTCTTGGAGGAGTTTTGTTCTTGGTAAGTATGATTGCTGAAGTTGAAAGAATTCCCTTCGACATGCCTGAGGCGGAAGCAGAACTTGTCGAAGGATGGTGGACTGAATATGGTGGTATGAGGTTCGGACTCTTGTTCGCAGCAGAGTACATGCGTGTTTACGCTGCAAGCATCCTATTCGCACACTTCTTTATGGGTGGATGGCATGCGCCTTTCGCAGGAACAATAGGTTCAATTCCTTATCTTGGAGATGCGTATCTAGCAATTCCAGGTATAGGCTGGACACTATTGAAAGCATGGTTCATATTCACGGTAGTATTCGTTTGGGCTAGAACCGCATTGCCCCGAATAAGAACAGATCAAATCCTAGAATTTGGATGGAGAATGCTTCTACCATTGGCAGTTCTACAGGTGGTCATATCCACAATTTACAGGTTATTTTTCTTTGATGCAAGCGCAATGTCTGACACAGTCGCTGGCGGATGGGCGTGGGATCTTACAATTCTAGATTACACAATTCCGTGGGGATTGCCAATCATTACTACGGCCTTTTGGTTGGGATTGTTCGTGGTCTTGATGAAAGACGAAAACATCGAAGAGAATGAGGAGAGAATGTATCACATTCGTACGATGACTCCGGCGGGAACGCACACAGCAGGACAGGAGTGAGGTGATTAAATGGCATCACATCCACATGGCAAACCCAATTTCAGAAACCTATTTTGGTATCCGTTCAAGATTACAGGGCTAACTGTTTTGAGAACCTACGAGTTCATTGGAAAGAGGTTTTCCAGCGGTTATCACAACACAACACATCCAGAATTCATCGACGATGGAGATATTGTACGTTCTAAAAAGACCAAGCACCTAAATGACATTACCGCACACCACTATACACCAGATCGTTCAGGTACAGACCTAACACCGACAATTTGGAAGCCTCAGACAATAAGCTATCCATACGAACGGCTAGAGGAGATTGAGCCATGGTTGTTCGTTCCGGGTAATTTCAATGGTAGAATCGGGGTAATTTGGGAGACATGTACTGCGTGTAAAATGTGCGTAAACGTTTGTCCAAATTCATGTTTGCACATGACAACTGAATTGCGCGTTGATGTTTTAGATAGCGCTGAAGGAGAGTGGGAAGGTTTCGGTGCTGACCTAGAAGTTGGCAAATTCGCAGCGGTTGAGAAGCCAGAAATGACTGAGAGCCTGTCGACTTTCAATCTAGCAACAGCGCATACCGATGCTCCAGATGAGTGGAGATTTGGCGAAGTACTAGATTTGAGTGGAGATAGTGCAAGAATGCGATGGAACGACACAGGTGAGGTCGATGATGTGCCATTGGCCTCTCTCTATCCTGCAGACGATCAAATTGTTTCAGGTAGAATCGATCTAGGGCGATGTATGTTCTGTGGTTTATGCATGGAAGCCTGTAATTTCACATCATTCTTCATGACCAACGAGTATGACGGCATGTCCGGATTTACGCGTCAAGACCTTTGGATGGATGCTGGAAGAACAAGAGTTCTGATTGGTGACCACCAAGAGGCAGTCGATGCAGAGTTAGCGAAGAGGGCTAGCAAAGAACGTGATAAGAGAGCCAAGAAAGCCGCTAAAGCCGCCAAGGCGGCAAAGGAGGCTTAGTCATGGACTTGGCGATGTATCTTGAAGTTGGCATGTTTTTCTTGATGAGTACTATCGTTATCGGAGGAGCACTCGGTCTAATTTACATGCAGAGAGTAGCACATTCAATGATGTGCCTAATTTTTTGTTTCATGGGCGTTGCTGGGATTTTCATACTAATGGGTGCCGAATTTCTCGCAGTCATTCAAATCCTCGTTTACCTAGCCAGCGTTATGCTGGTAGTCCTGTTCGGCATAATGTTGACTAGAAGACAGATTCTTGAGGAGGATTTTGAATGAGATTGTTATCTATCCTCGCAAGAGTTGGTCTTGTGTTCTTGGGCGCTGTAATTGTTACTGCGGTATCTGCTGACATAGTCTGGGAGGATTCCTCGGATGAAGAACTCACAACAAGCGACCTAGCATCTGCCTTGTTTGATGATTGGGCTTTACCCTTGCTAGCACTTGGATTTTTGATGGCAATGGCGATGGTCGGAGCGGCTTATCTTGTTCGCGATGAGCGGCTCGTAAATCTAGAATGGGAGTTAACCGGAGGTGAAAAGGAATGATTGACCCAGCATGGGTGTCTGGCTTGGCAGCCATCCTTTTTATCATTGGATTATGGGGCGCATTCAGTAGAAAGAATGCGATTGTTGTTTTGATGTGTATTGAGTTGATGTTGAACGCAGTAAACCTTCAATTTGTTGCTGCTGCTACGCACTGGGGCGATGTAACAGGTTGGGTCTATGCGGTTTTTGCGATTGCAATCGCTGCAGCAGAAGTAGCAATCGGTCTTGCAATCTTCCTCTCAATGTATGGGCAACATGAAACAATATCTCTAGACGAGGTTAATCTGTTGAGGAACTGAGGTGGTATCATGAGTGAAACAGGAATCATCGATTATGCCATACTAATCCCTCTCCTGCCATTTTTGACATTTCCAGTGATTTTATTCCTTGGTAGGTTATTCAATGGCACCCCAAACTGGGTAAAAAATCTCAAGGAAGGAGGTATTATTGCGCTGGTGGTGATGGGTGCAAGCCTAATTGTCGCTCTTTCTCTAATTAGGGAATACATCAACAAAGTAGGCACGGCGAACGTGTTCACCTGGTTTGAATCATCATGGTGGGAAGGGGGTCAAGTATACAGAACAGATTACTTCGAATTTGGAATATACATTGACCACCTAACTGTAATGTTATTATTCGTTGCATCTTTCCTTTGTTTCCTGATTAATATCTTCTCTATCGGTTACATGAATACAGATCCTATTAATGATAATAGAAACCATCGTTTCTATGCCGTATTCGTTCTTTTCTGCAGTGGCATGCTAGGAATGGTTCTAGCGGATTCCTTCTTATGGCTGTTTATATTTTGGGAATTGATGGGACTTTGTTCCTACCTTTTAATCGGATTCTATTATGAAAGACCTAGTGCTGCTTATGCAGCAAAGAAAGCTTTCTTGACTACACGAGTAGGAGACGTTTTCCTGGTTATTGGCCTAGTTATGCTGTGGGATATGTTTGGTGGAAATCTTGAATATACTCACGTGTTCGATCCTGCCGAAATCGCCAAGGTCGACTATGGTCAGTTACAAATCGCACTAGGTTTGATGTTTGTCGGAGCTGTTGGGAAATCAGCTCAATTCCCTCTCCATGTTTGGTTACCTGATGCTATGGAGGGCCCAACACCTGTTTCAGCATTGATTCACGCTGCTACAATGGTGAATGCAGGCCTTTACTTGGTTGCGAGAATGTTCCCATTCTTCACTTACGCAGACATTGGTACGTTGACGACACTAGCGTTTGTCATTGCTTGCATTGGTGGGATAACAGCAGTCATGGCAGCATTGATCGCCTTTGTTCAGATGGACCTAAAGAAGGTCTTGGCATACTCAACAATGAGCCAACTAGCGTACATCTTCACAGGATTAGGTGCAGCACTTTGGTTTGCTAACAAGGGATACTCTGATTATGCTGCTTTCGCCATGGGTGCATCTCTGTTCCATCTATTCAATCACGCAATGGCGAAAGGAATGTTATTCATGGCATCTGGTTCAGTGATACATGAGATGCATCACGCACATCACGAGGTAGAACATCATGCTCATGGGGATGGCCATCACGACGACCATAATGACGACCACCATGAGGAACATCATGATGACCACCATCACTTCGATGCCCAATCTATGGAAAACATGGGTGGCCTGGCAAGCAGAATGCCAATAACAGCGACTGCGATGTTCGTGGGTAGTATGTCGATTATAGGCATCCCGCTAATCGGTGGATTCTGGTCAAAGGAAGGAATAATTGCGAGTGCATGGAAAGCGGCTCTAAAAGACCCTATCTTCTTGCTCCCTGCCATGTTAGTTCTAATCGGTGCAGGAATGACAGGGTTTTACATGTCTAGAATGTGGTTCATGACATTCGCTGGAAAACCAAAGACTGAAGTGGCTGAACACGTTCATGAACAGACGCCTTGGATACCAATACCTCTTGTTGTTCTTACTTTCATGACACTATCTGCAGTTATCTTGGCAGGTATGCATGCAGGAAAGTGGTTAGGAGATTTTGATAATGGTAATTACAAGAATTTCTTTGACGGTATTGGATATGAATTAAGCCACATCTTCCTTAACGAAAACCGGTTTATTATGGGTATCACATACGTCGTAATCTCCTTGTCTTTAATTCTCGGACCGTACTTTGCAATGTCGCTTTATGGTGGAAGACTCGATGATGGACAAAAGGCAAAACCATGGATGCAATGGGCTGTGAACCTCTCTGGTAGGATTAACGAAAGATCAAATTTTGACAATACAGCATGGGCAAATTCAAGTTTAGCACACTCGTTACACAAGAGACTTCACTTTGACGACGTGTATGATGCTGCCATGCTGAAAATCGTGGTAGGATTTTCAAAGCTCGCAGCAATATTTGACTCAAGATTTATTGATGGAGTAATCAAAGCAATAGAATCAACAAGCCAGATTGCTTCAACAAAGGTTCGTTCACTAACCACTGGAAGCGCAAGAGATTACATTATGATGACCGCTCTTGGAACTCTGGTAATCTTCATGCTTCTATGGGGGGTGGCTTGATTGAGAACCAGTAACGCATTAGACATTAAGAACAAAGAGTTCATGCTAATTGGCGGATTACTCGTAATCGTTGCTGGCTTAATGGCCTTCTTCCCCTCCCTTGCAGATTCTGATACCACGGTTGATTGGATTAGTCTGCCGCTTGTTGGTTTCCCTATTATTATCAGTTGTATTCTACTAGCATTTGCGAGTCAAGAGACGAGAGCAAGGAAGGAAATCCTCGCAGTACCAATTCGATTATTCACTCTTGTTGCCTCGCTTATTCCACTAGCTATTTCCACTGCATTATTCTTTGATTGGCTGATTTTAGTCGATTGGGATTTGGCTTACAACGAGTATGCTCTCGAAAAGGAATATGTTTGGATTGAAACTATTGGTGTCTCGTGGCACGTTGGCCTAGATGGGTTGTCATTCCCTATGGTTTGGTTAACTACTTTCTTAGTTCCCATAACTATAATCACGACATGGGATGAAAAAGACGGAGCTACATACCACCCGTTGTTGTTGATGATGGGAGGCGCTCTGATTGGCGTTTTCGTATCACTTGACTTATTCTTGTTCTATGTATTCTGGGAATTGACTTTGATTCCAATGTTCTTCCTAATCTTGAAGTGGGGGGGCAAAAATCGAAGGTATGCAGCACAGAAGTTCTTCATTTACACTTTCTGTGCCTCCGTGATAATGCTTCTTGGATTAATTACTCTCTATTTCCTGATGCCAGAAGGAAGTAGCACATCTGGTGGTTATGGTTCGGTAACAAACCGAACATTCGATCTGAAAGTCATACTTACGTATGCAGCAAATCAAAACGCCAATGGAGAAGTATTCTTAGGTAAAAATCTGCAATATATTCTATTCGCGATGCTGATGATTGGATTCCTAGTGAANCTACCAGCAGTACCTTTCCACACATGGCTGCCTGACGCACACGTTCAGGCGCCTACTGGCGGCTCAATGCTTCTAGCCGGAGTGATGCTGAAAATGGGGGCATACGGTATGCTCCGAATCCCAATAGCAATCTTCCCGGACGCAGTTATCTTCTACCAGGACATAATCATGGCGATCGGTCTAATTTCTTTGGTGTGGGGCTCTATTGTTTGTTTGGGACAAACCAATCTGAAGAAGATGGTTGCATATTCCTCAGTATCTCACATGGGGGTAATTCTGCTGGGCATTGCAAGCATGCAACCTATAGGTTATGCTGCTGCTCTGTTCATGATGTTNGCTCACGGAATAATATCTCCAATGCTTTTCGCAGTTTGTGGTGCTTTCAAACATCATTACCATTCCATGGAAATTGGAGCAATGCGTGGGATGGCGAAGTGGTCTCCGTTCCTAGCGGTTTACATGATGTTCGCATGGATGGCGAGTTTGGGCTTACCGCTACTCGCAGGATTTGTCGCCGAATTGATGCTGATGCTTGCATTCTGGCCAGTATATGGTTGGTGGATTTTATTGCCTGGTGCTGTATTAGCAATAACAGCAGCATATTACCTATGGTCCATGCAGAGAACAATCTTTGAGGGTGGGGATNAGGGTCAGCCCCCAGAGTCCCTGCATGGNGAAACTCCTCCAGATATTACACTTCCAGAAAATATTGGTATGATTATACTCGCAATTTTCACCGTAATCTTCGGTATATTCCCGTTTATTGCATTAGGAATGATGGACCAGTGGACTGTGGCGTTCTTCGATGGAGTCTTCGTTAGGGGTGGTATTTGAATGACTCCAGAAAAGTGCAGTGAGTTAACGGTAAACTGTGTAGAAGTATTCAGTTCTGAATTTTGGAAGGCATTCGCTCCAGAATCTATTTTGATGATCGGATTGGTATTGNTATTCATAATACCTAACTTGGGAAATTCTAAATTCAGAATCCCTCTTACAAAGACAAAAGTTCCCTGGTTCTTGGGTGGAAAGAGATTCAAAATCACCGGTTCTCCTGCGATACCCGGCCTGCTAGCATCAGCTACCATATTCACAGCTCTAGGAATGATGGCGATTGAATCTGTAAGCGGTGGCATTGATACGACCACTGTGATTAGTGATGGTATTGTTATTTTACAAATTGATNGCTTTTCTAGGTTCTTTGAGATTCTATTCCTAATAGCGGTTTTACTTGCTACAATGGCTAGCCTTGATAGAATACCAGCACACACATTCGAGGGTAAAAAGAATCTAGATGAGCTATATGATAACAGACGACAAGCGGATTTCTACATACTAATGCTAACAACTGCAATCGGTATGTGTACNGTTGCGTTAGCTCAGGATTTGTTCGTATTGTTTGTTGGTTTGGAATTAGCAAGTTTGGCGACTTATGTTTTGGTCGGATTCCACAAAGAGTCGAAATCAGGAGCGGAATCTGGAGTGAAATACTTCATTACTGGTTCTGTAGCAAGCGGAATAGGTCTCTACGGTCTTTCCTTACTCTATCTTGAATTTGGTAGCCTTCAACTGAATGTTATTGCTGAAAATTGGGCTGGAGCGAGTATTCTTGGGACACTTGCATTAGGTTTGGTTTTGGTTGGTTTTGGTTTCAAAGTAAGCGCTGCGCCTTTCCATTTCGCTGCTCCAGATGCTTATGCTGGAGCGAACTCACCAGTGGCCGGAGTTCTTGCCACAGCCTCGAAAGCAATGGGAATAATCGGGTTGATCAGGGTACTACTGGTGATTGCCCTTCCTGACAGCGGCACAGAAGAGAGTGCCATTTGGTTATACACGCTAGCGACGCTATCAGTTATCACNATGACATGGGGTAATATTGCAGCTCTTGGCTCTGCAAACCCGAAAAGGATGCTTGCCTATTCGTCTGTCGCTCACGCCGGGTACATGCTTGCAGCAATGACAGCGGTTGGTGCATGGAAGTGGGGTGAAGTCGAAGCACCAAGCGACTATGCTGAAGCCATCGTTGCTGCGGTTTTGTTCCATTTGTTTGTTCTTGTATCATTCAAACTAGGAGCATTCTTGGTTCTAGGACTGTTNGAAATGGAGGGTGGAGCTAGTAGGCTTTCGGCTCTCTCGGGTCTTGCCCGAAGAGATCCCCTAATCGGGACAGCGATGTTCATATTCATGCTAGCCCTTGCAGGCGTCCCACCATTAGCGGGTTTCGTTTCCAAATTCCTTGTGATTGCNGGAATCGTTTCAACNAGTGTTGGCGATTTAGCGATGACTAGCAATTCAATATCATTTTCAGATCTACACTGGGTATGGTGGCTTGCGTTAGCAATGTTCATCAACAGTGCCATTTCAGTGTTCTACTATCTTAGAATAGGAGTTGTCATGTTTTTGGACGTTCCTGAAGAGGGACGACGTAAACCACTACCATACGGAGCATCAATTCGCATGGCAATATGGATTTGTCTTGTCGCAACTATACTTCTTGGATTATCCGGTGATACACTAATCGATATGTGTTACAGTGCAGCAGACAGTTTAGACTTGGCATANTTCNAGTCTTAGCCTTCAAGTAGGAAGGGCTTTTCGCTTCATATATGGGCCGTAGGCGTGAAGAGAAAGTGGACGAGGAAGAATTAGCCCGTCTAATGGATAATNTAGAGGGTGAATCCTCTAAGATNCGCGTNAAAATGCCGAACACCAAAGTGAACGAAATGTTTGCNATNGCTGAACAAATTCTTGGTGGAAGACGNGTNACTGTNCTGTGTGCAGATGGCGAGACGAGAATGGCTAGAATACCAGGAAAGATGCGTCGTCGGCAATGGGTTAGAGAAGGGGATTTGATTATTGTCTGGCCATGGGATTTTCAAGATTCAAAAGCNGATGTNAAGCACAGGTATACAAANACCCAAGCAATGTATCTCTCTAGAAAAGGAGTACTTCCTTCGGATGTTGACGTCTTTGGAATGAATACTCAAGTAGATGATTTCGATGATGAGGATGGATTATTCGCCTCCGCAAATNCAGAAGAAGAAGTAGATGGGGAAGAAGAAGCACCAGTCGAGGAANTGGATGATGATGACGACGATGAGATCAACGATCTTTTCGGTTGAAATTGTCTGGCATCAAAATGCAACAGTCTTCGGCAATTTGGAGGCCTGATTATGGGACGTCGCAATGACTGGGATAGTGAACTATCCAGAGACACTAAGCAGCGAAGAAATAATCGTCGTCGCCGTAAGTCTACAGAAGACGAGGATTTCATGAACAGAGAATCTTCTGAATTTGTTCGTAGTTTAGAGTCGAGCAAAGGAACAGGCTGGATGGCTGAAAAAAAGTACAAGAGAATGTTCAGTGAAATCGAGGATGGTCTTTCTGGGGTTCTTGGCGACGGCCCTTTCGAGTGGGTCGATAGAAGAGTTTTCGACGCTGTGTTTGACCGACTCACCTTACTAAGCCTGTACAAATTGATGAAATCTGGAATAATTGATACACTTGATTTTCCTATTGCTAGAGGTAAGGAAGCCCACGTTTTCCACGGTACTGGCGAAAACGGGCCNATAGCAGTCAAAATATTCCATACCTCAAATGCTGTATTCAAAAATTTAGTTCAATACATCGAGGGAGATCCAAGATTTGGAGGATTGAGGAGAAGGCATAGAGACCTTGTTGATATTTGGGTAAGGAAGGAATTTAGGAATTTATCCCGATTAGAAAAATGGGGATTAGCTGTNCCNAAACCTCTGGGAACNCACAAAAATGTTCTNGTTATGGAATATCTTNGTACANAAAAAGCTCCATCTCCAAGATTGAGGGATGTACAAGTTTCCGACGNTAAGGCGGTGTATGATGAGTTGCTTGAATTCCTTGCCGTAACTTGGCAAAAAGCGAATATGGTACACGGTGATTTTTCTCCTTACAATATAATGTGGCACGGAGATAAGCCCGTTGTTATTGACGTGGGCCAAGCTGTGGTCCAATCGCACCCAAAAAGTCAAGAATTTCTAGTTAGGGANGTGACTAGNCTGGTNGAATGGGCAAATAAAAACGGCTTNGATATTGATTTGGCTGAGGCTATGTATGATGTTTTAGAGATGGANTTGTCACATATCGATATCAAAGAAGACGANTAATTGGCNNTACACATGGATTAAAGAAAGANAGTCNTCAGGCNGGCACCATGCGTCAAGCACTACCCAGAGTTCCAAAAGACCGCATAGCGGTGCTCATTGGTGCCAAAGGATCTACAAGGCGCGAGATTGAAGAGGCAGCAGGTTGTAAAAGTCTGAAAATAGATTCAAACACAGGGGAAATAGAAGTTGTATGGCCAGAAGCAGGNNACTACGATCCCGTAAAAGCACTGAAATTACCTGACGTCATCAAGGCTGTGGGCAGGGGTATGGCACCCGGAAGAGCAGTGCAATTACTTCGAGANGACTGGTTCTTTGAGATGGTTGACTTACGTGACCATGTAGGAAAGAAATCAAGTCAACAACGTAGGATTAGGGCACGAATTATAGGTTCTGAAGGCAAAATNCGAAAAATGATTGAGCANCANACNGGAACAGAAATTTCNATCTATAAATCGACCGTNGTACTGGTCGGTGANGGTTACGGTNTGTCNAGTGCTAGGCAGGCCATAGAGATGCTTGCTAGTGGTAGTGAGCATGGAACAGTATTGAAATTCCTAGAAAGGGAACGCAAGAAAATGCGACTTGAATCCAGAGCAATTGACTANATTGTAGAGAAACCCACAGTATCTGAATCAAGTGATTTTTCTGACTTAGTGCCCGGTTTAGCAGATGTAGCAAGCCGGCGCAATAGAAGACTGAAGGCAACACAGGTAGACCCTGAAAACGAAGAAGAGGTTTCAGAAATGATGGATTTGGCTGAGGACGAAGAAGTCAGTTGGGAGGAGGAGTAGATCTCCTATTTTGATACCAAGCAATAGCAAACCCTGCAATCAATAAAGCCATCACTCCCGGTGCGAATGATGGAACGACTCCGACACCTGAAACAGATGCCCCTGTTACCATGCTGTAGTGGTAATTGTTTGATTCGTCTCGTTCGTCTATACTATTACTAGGATCGATTATTAGGCGTAAATCCCACTGGCCAGTATTTGGTACTACATAGTTCCAAACTATTGTTTCACATCTACATTGGTCAGATAGGTTTCCAGCATCTACTACAATGGTTTCCATTGTGGTCCAATCTACGCTCGCATCCCTATCTGCTGGTGCAGCCTGTAGGTATACAGTCACAGACCCGCCATAGGCTTGATTTGATTCCAACAAACTGGTTAGCTGTATCTTACCATTGTTGTCTCCCGGCCTAGCAACTAATCTGTCAACACCGGTTTCTGTAGAATTCCAAAATAGGTCTAGTCCGGGGAGTATTTGCAATGAGTTTGGAATTGTTATTAGTTCGTTTCCAGCATTATCTATTACGACGGCTCTTACCATCAGGTATTGCCTAGACTTTGTAGCCCAAGAAGCAAGTCCCATGGTCCCTTCAAGGCCAGAGACTCCGAGATCTATCCATCTTCCTGATTGATCAGGTGTAGCNCCAACACCGTTTAGNTCAAATCCATATTGAATTTTAGAATTAGACAAGTCAATCCCTGAACCTAAGTCTTGAGCAGAAAACGAGATATTCACCGGGCCCACATGGCTAGTACTCAACTCATCAACAGACCATGCAATGCCCTCAGGTTCAGTTACGTCCACCTTTACGTCTACGGTTATTGTAGAGCCTACATTGCCGACTCTATCTACTGCCCTCATGTCTATTTGGTGTACTCCTTCTTCAAAATTGATTGTAGTGCTTGCAGAAGAAACATTACTCCATTGATTATCTTGCTTTATTTGGACGTAGTCTAGACCAGAACCACTACCGTCATCTGTTGCTGCATCGAATCCAGAAATTGTAACACTTTTGCTATTTACCCATTCGTTCCCATTTCCTACAGTGGGAGATGACATGGTTGGCCCAGTTCTGTCGATTCCTATGAACATGGTTTTACTCGCAGATAATCCCGAACCGTCCCAGACAGTCAATCTTGGATTGTANGTTCCCTCGGCAATTGAACCTGTATTCCAGTTCCAGCCGTATGCCAGATTTCCTGGACCATCGTTACTGGGACTTCCTGGACCGGGCACATTGGCAAGACTAGCGTGTGTTAAATCGTCATCACTTGCTGACCACGTAAAGCCTAGAGTGCCATCTTCAGCTAAGGAATACCATGCCCTATCTAAAGCGGTTGTACCACTTCCAGCCCCACTGTTGGTGAGGGCGAATGATGTTATCACAGGTATTTGGTTGGCGATAGTGAATTGGTTACTAGTAAACCACGAGGTGAAACTACTCGAAGTGGAATCCCACGCTCTCGCCCTGAAGGTCCAAGTTCCATTGGTGTAGGCGGTTGTATCAACGTGTTTCAGCCATGGTGTCGAGGTTAGGTTGGCTACCTGAGTCCAAGTAGTGTCGTCATCAGAAATTTCAATTTCAATACTTTCTATTGTACCTGTTCCGGAAGAGGAAAGGGTTAGTGTNTANAGGCCCTTAATTTCTTGATTTTGTGTTGGGCCATTTGCGTANAATATCGACAAATTACTGTCTGCTAGTTTTACACTGCTNGGATTGGATAAAAACACATCACCGCTTTGCCCCATAGTCATGATGACTACGACCAACAACGTCGACACGAGGCCTCTCATTGGCTAACTCAGGGCGCCCCCGGCCTTCAATGCTCGCATTGTTGCAGCCTANTTCGATNCATCTTAATGCCTAGAAATTGACTATCACCACAATACTAGGAGTCGGTTGATTCAAGTGCTACCCCCCCTCCTTGTGTANNATGGCAAGGGTGTCTTTGACAGCGATTGTACTCGCGATTATGATGATATCCGCCTTGCCTTTGAGTGTTANTGCTGAAGATAGTGGTGGTGTCCAAGCCTCAGAATCTACAGTCGCAATATCTCCCTCAAATCCTGTNGAAGGTGGATCTGTAACAATTAGATTAACGCTTTACAATTCTAATAATTTTGAAGCACAAGATGTATTGTACAAATTTTATTGGAATGGTTATTCTGATGATAAGCTGATGTCTGCTAATATCGTTGACATCCCAGCACAATCTACTGTAGATGTAGAAGTTGTTAAGTCAGGCCTGACTGTTGGTGAACACAAAGTTTGGATTGCGTTTGAATATGATGATGCAGGAGAGGAATTTTTCTATGCAGATGTTACGGTTTCTGGACTAGCAGACCTTGAGGTTACCAGTATACAGACCAGTCCGTCAGATATTAAATCCGGAGACAGTGTATTGATATCTACCCTGTTAGAAAATTCGGGATCAGAGGACGCAGGCGCAAGCAGAATCCAAATTGACCTGGGCGGACAGAGTGAGATAGTAGATGTTCCCGCTATACAAGCAGGTATGACTGAGTGGGTCAACCACTCGATGTTAGCACCATCGTCAGGCAGTTATGACTTTACTATTACAGTAGACTTAGACGATGCAATAATCGAGGCTGATGAAGACAATATCTTTTCATCAACTCTGGTGATTGATGAGCAACTTGACATCTCTCATCTAGGAGATTTGGTGGTTGATGTAGGCGAAGGAAACCTTCAGGGCCCTTGGACTATATCTGGAACATTGCTGAGGACCTCCGGGGAAGGGACTACCGAAGTACCTATGAGAATCGAAATCATGGATGATAATGGAGTAAATATTCCCCTACCAACCTTCTATGTCAACATCACAGGCGGAGACAACGCTCAGCAATCCTGGTCATTCGACCTGCTCTACACGCACATATCTGGACTATCATCCGGAAATCATCAAGTTACAGCAGAAATTGACCCTTACAACACTGCAACTTTTACTCAGGAGAGCACGCTTAATGACAGAATAAGCACATATTTCGACAAGTATGATATTCCTGATGTAGTATTAGACCCGCTCGCATATCCCTCAAGAAGTGAAGTCAACAGTGGTAGTAGTGTTGACTGGACTGTAACAATAACAAATGCAGGAGATGTAGAAGTAAGGGGCCGACTGATATACACATGGGAAGGCCAAACTGTAGATGAGTCATCACAGCCAATTATTACAATTCAAGGGGGAGAATCTTACCTGTGGCAAAACACCTTGTTCACCGATAGTGGGACACATACTGCAGAATTTGATGCTTTTTGGGTACCACTTTCAAGTTCCTACGATGCTAATTCCTTGAACTCTTACGCAAATGGTACTGTTGAAGTAAATGCTCAATTGAGATTAACCTGGTCGATGACGTCAATGGAACTCTTGGACTCTGACCAAGATTCAGCAACCTTCCCACTGATTGCTGGAGAAGATTATACTGTTTCGATTAAATTGGCATCACAAGAAACAGGTTCTGTAACCTATTCCTGTGAGAATGAGTTAGGTGAGGTGTTTGAAGAAATAGATCTCACAGTATCTACCGGTGGTCAAATTGTGACAGTAGAGTGTACCTTCACAGCATCAGCACCTTATACAAATATCAATCTCGTTCCAGATCCAATTGAGGTTAGTAAGACCCAGACTTGGAATTGGGACTCAAAAGAATCTGGCAGCAATGTTGCAGATGATGCAGGAAGTATGACATTCCAGACCGCAGGCATGATTGCGTTTATTTGTGTCATTTTGATTGCGGTGTTAATCGCAGCGGTGATTCTAACAAGAGAGGTTGAAGAAGATGTTGAGAGGGATATATTCGATTACTGCCCTTCATGCGATGGAGAATTGGTTGGTGGAGAAGACCGATGCCCATGGTGCGCATTCAATCTGAAGAAGGCAAGACAGCAGTTCCATGATTGCGATAGTTGTGGTGAATCGATTCCCGATTTGTTAGCTAACTGTCCCTATTGTGGTGTAGGGCAAGATGTGTCTAAGTACTTTGAACAAAGGGAAAGGAAAGTAGTCCAGCAAGAGGAAAAACCTCTTCAAGATGAAGAAGAGGAAGAAGACCCTGAGACCATTCATGCCGCAGGCTATGAAGGATTTGACGAGGCTGTCAAGGAGTTTGGCTATGACTCAGACGATTTAGAAGAGCACTGGGATGAAAACATAGCACTAGCAGAAGCCGAGGTCGAAGCCGCATATGATAGAAGGATAGCGGAAGAGAATATCGAAATCGACGAGGAAGAGGCGCTCTCGACTGTAACTACGACCTTGAAATCTATTGAGGAAACATTCGAGAGCCATGATATCGATGCTATACTTCAGGACAAAGACATCAAATCTCACGTAGATGATGGTGGAGAACTATCAGCAAGCGATGCAGACATACGTGGAAAGTTGTATGAGATAACTGGTGAGGAAGGTGTGATGCCTGGAGACGAGGTACAAATTGGAATGGGTATTCAAGATAGGTCAATAGCTGGTAATGTACTACCTGAAGATGCTGTAGACTTTTCTTTCGATGAGGATGCAGACGAGTTGAATCCAGTTAAAGCAGCAGCAGCGGAGAATAAGAGACGTCGAGGAGTAAGAAGACGCCAGAAGAAAGTTGAAACTGCAGAGTGCGGTGCTTGNGGAGCAGATATTCCGGCTGATGCCACAGAGTGTTCGGTTTGCGGTGCAAAGNTTGAGTGAGTATTATCCTCGAGTATGACTTAGGATACNAACATTGTAGAGTCTACTATATGTGTTGCCAATTCATTGTTCAGTGCAGTAAAAGTATGCCTGTCAGTACTCATAGGGTTCGTCATCGCAGAAGCTCGGCTGACCCTCTTGACTTCATTCAGGCGGTGTAGCCTAACGGATTAGTCTCTTTCAAACCATCGAGGGTACTATTCATACATTGGTAACTCCTCGGGGCTGTTAATGAGGCCTAAAACAGCAATGTCTGCTTTCATGATGTTAGCAGTATTGCTGGGGTCAAGCATGGGCTGCATTGGCCTTGTACCAGCCAGAGAGTTCATGGAGGACCTCAGAGATCCTCCTGAAATGATTGAGATGGTTGAGAAACTAGATGTTAATTATACATTCATGACAGACCTAACAGACGTTGCAGGTAGTACTTCATACTCAGAAGTTCAGAAATTCGAGGTAGACTCTGATGTAGAATTGGTTAGCGCTTATATCGAAGCGTCAATGCCATTAGATCTTGTATTACCAATTCCAACAGATGTAAGATATGCTCGTGCGTCACTAACCGACGCAGATGGTAACGAAGTCTGGTTTGAAGAGGTAACGGAGACCGAGAAAAAAATGGTTGCAACATTTTCTGAGGACCTTGCTACAGGCACATGGACATTAGAAGTTGAAGCAAGAGGATATGGGGAGAGCTTCGCAAGCATTTACAAGGATACTTTCCGAGTTTTAATCAAAGTTGAAAGAGAGTGTTGGCAGTACCCCAATGAACAAGGCTGTGCCTACGACTAAACTAAGCTAGAATCACAAGCGTACCGTCTAGAACAACTTTGGCACTTACCCCTTCGGTTGTGATTTCGTATAGCCCCACCTTGAACCATAAGCCGTTGTATTTCTTTAGTCGCAGAGAATAAAACGTGTTTGTTTTGTTCGTCCCATTCTATTGGATGAAGATTTTGATTTCCGTACTTTAATACGCCATAGGGGGGGGCAACTCCTGTTGTAGATTCTACGAGATGAATGTAGGCCAATAACTGCATTTTGTGAGATTTGTGTGGTTTCTCTGGAATCTTACCTGTTTTTTGCTCTACGGGAATGAAATTTCCGTCAACGATAACAATTTGGTCTGGCCTTCCTCTCAGACCTGTGATTTTGTCGACCAGTAAGCCCGCAGTTGAATCATCATCTGAGTAAGCAACGTCGGTCTTTTCATCAAACCCTGCGTTTATTCTTGCCACTTCAAGCGCATTGTCCGCAAGTAGTGCCTTTTGCAACTGCCAAGATGCCAGCAGTGTCCAAACCATTGCGACTGTAACTAAAATGAAACCTGCTTGCTCCTTGTTTTCAGCACCGTATAGTCCAATAGCATGTAACCCAAAAATAGTAGCTCCCATCAATAAACCGGCTTCCACTCTTCCTCCCTGTCGCCAACCACCAATGAAATCGTAAGGCTGAAATGTCCTTGGAATTACAACATCATCAAGATTTTTTAGATCATTTAATTCGTCAGATTTCTGGATTGGCAAGTTAATCCATCGTCTCCAAGGTAAGTATATTGCTAGTAGACCAACGAAAAGCCAAACCACCGATAGAATCGAGAGGTATCTTGCCATGTCAACTGGTGTTCTATCATCAGTAATCGTTGTGAAAATGATTGCGTCGGAAAGGAAAATTACAACGATTGTGAACCACCAAGACCAGATAATTAGTGCTCTGCGCAGTTCGTTCTGCTTTTGTTTAAAATTCTGGACTTTTTTGTGAATTTCCGCATGCTTTTCTCTTCACGCATCAATGGCCTCTCCTTTGCCTCCTTTACCTTCTCGTGCCAACGACCAAGATAGTGGACAGTAGGCGTGACGTTCTAGGTCACTTGCTGAAACATGCAGGGGTTCCCCTTTTGCATCACGCCAAAAACCGTCATCGCTCTCTTCTGCCACAACAAGATTACTCGACTGTGAGCCTGACAGAAAACGCCCCCCTACGGGTGTCCAGTATGTGGTGTCGACATCAAGGTTACCCCGGCGAGAGTCATCTACGAAAGTGTGTTACTGAGCCATCACTGGTTCATTTAATCGTACGAAGTGGTTATTTAGGGGGGGCTGGTGGGGCGAATGCTGGAGTCAATACAATGACAGAACTTCTAGTCGACCGAGAGATGTACGAAACAAATGCGGTTCATATCGGTACACAGCAAAAAAGTGCTGATATGGCTCAATTTATACAGGAAGTTCGCCTCGGATGGTCTATACCTAATCGATGTAGAAATTACAGACAACAGAATTCGTGCAATTTCTCAATTCCTTAACCGTTACAACCCTTCCAACATCATGGTGGTAAGTGCTAGACAGTATGGCCAGCGCCCGGCGAGATTGTTCGCAGAGGCCATAGGAGCAAACGCCAGCGTTGGAAGATTCATTCCAGGTAGTTTGACAAATCCTGCTCTAAGATCATACGTCGAGCCAGACATGCTTTTCGTCACAGACCCTGCAGCAGACCAACAGGCATTACGAGAAGCGGTAAATTCCGGCCTTCCCATTGTAGGTATTTGTGACGCAAATAACAACTTGAGAAATGTAGACCTTGCTTTGCCTGCGAATAACAAAGGCCGCAAATCACTAGCACTTCTTTATTGGATTCTTGCCCGTGAAGTATTGAAGGCTAGAGGCGAGACTACCGATGAGGCATGGGCAGAGGCTCAAGACCTCGAAGAGTGGGAATCTACTTTCTAAGCAGGGACTCACCCCAAAATGGGTGATTGAAGATGAGCGAGTTCATCTTACCAAAACCGGGTCATTGGGACGGCGAAATCCGTCCGTTGTTTCTTGCGCCGATGTCGGGTGTTACTGATCTGCCCTATCGCCTCCTCGCAAAAGAATGTGGTGCAGATTTTACAATAACAGAATTTACCAATTCTACTGCTTTGACCAGAGACGCTGCAATGTCCTGGCGTAAAATGGAGACTTGCGATGATGAAAACCCGTTTATTCCGCAAATTTTCGGAGGAGTAATCTCTGACATGGCTCTTGCTGCTGAGCTACTGGAAGATACAGCTGACTTAATCGATTTGAATTTTGGATGCCCTGCGCCAAAAATAACGAAGATTTGTGCGGGGGCAGCCCTTATGGGTGAGCCTAAAAATCTGATTTCGATGTGTGAGGCGGTTGTAGATAGGGTCAATATTCCAGTCACTGCAAAGATGCGCCTCGGTACCGGGCAAGGGAATTTCAATGCCAAAGAAATCTGTGAAGAGCTTGAACAAGTAGGAATTCAGAGACTTTGTGTTCATGGTAGAACCCTCAAACAGAGATATTCTGGTGTTGCTGATTGGGATTACATTACTGAAGTAGTTGAGGCGGTCGAAGTTCCAGTAATTGCGAATGGAGACGTGGTTGACTCTAAGTCTGCCAAAGCTTGTTTATCTCAAACTCATGCTGCAGGATTGATGATAGGGCGCGGTGCAATCGGTCGACCATCTGTTTTTGGAGAAATAAAAGTCGGATTAGGGTGGATGGATAGGGAAGAGTTACCATGGATCGCGGAACATAATGGAGAGTGGGATAAACTAAGTTATGTTGCCCAGCAATTCGCAACAAGGCGTTGGTGCTGGAATCGATATATCGAGTTGGCTAGGGAAACAACCGGGCTTAATATCAAGTCGATGCGAGGACATGCAGTTTCTTTCACGAAAGGGCTTCCAAGCGCTAAAAAAATCCGCAGTATTATGCACGGAAAACAAACTCGGGAAGAATTTGCTCAAGCTACAAGTGAGTTCCTGG
Source organism: Methanobacteriota archaeon (assembly GCA_002720115.1). Lineage (GTDB taxonomy): Archaea > Thermoplasmatota > Poseidoniia > Poseidoniales > Poseidoniaceae > MGIIa-K1. The sequence goes on along the minus strand of PBGS01000027.1, from coordinate 922 downwards.
CAACGAACTAGTGCAAGTTTCTCACAACAGATACCTAATCAAATAAATACACTTCAATTGGTAAATAAAGCGTGACTTGTCTTAGATAATTAATTCAAATCATCCCCAAATTAACCAAATCGGAACTGCAATACCTAGCAAAATTGGGACAATTCCTGCAAAAATAAAGATCATCAGGGCCTTCTTTTTTATTGGCGCAAGTTCTTGTTCACTCAACTCGTATAGCTCGGTAAATCCACATTTCTTGCATGTGATGATATTGAGGTCTGCGATTGCAGTAGACGTAACCCCTCTCGTTCTAACGTGTCTTGGCGGCTTCCAATCTGTAATTCCACATTTCGGGCAATCACCCAGTCCTGGTACCATGCAAATCCTAAACAAACTCATTCGATAAATACAGATGGCCATATTTCAAGGAGAAACAAAACATTAGCATGCGCAGCATTAGCTCAGGGCAATCTAAGGACAAACTTCTCGGTATACCTTTTTGCGTGGGTAGCGTTGTGAAGGGCCCACAGAAAGCCCTTGTCAACAGGCTAATTGTGCATAATGGTGTTTAGCATAACCCCCCGTGAGCATAGCAAACCACTTATTCACTTTGTGAGTCTAATCCCTTATATCTGTATAAATCCATAGATTTTCGATGATCGTCAACTGTACGTTACTTCTGTGTAAATACCTAGGTTTGTGTACAATTCGTCTCCGTTGTTTCCGTCGTCGGCTCGGAAATAAAGGGTGTTTCCAACGGCTGTAAGGTAGCTGGGGATACTACTGTCACTTCCGCTGTTGATATCCTTTACCATCACCGTGCCTGAGGCAGTTCCATCGCTCTTCCACAATTCGAGTCCGTTGTTTCCGTCGTTGGCTCGGAAATAGAGGGTGTTTCCGACGGCTGTGAGGTGGGCGGGACCACTGCTGATAC
>PBGS01000026.1 GCA_002720115.1 Methanobacteriota archaeon | reverse complement strand
AATTCAACAATGGCTAATGCAACCTTTGGCATAGTTGGTATAGAATATCTCAGCGAGACGACTGGAGGCTTCCTAACTGGAAGTGGAGACAAAGTTGATGCTGGTGGTTACGCAATTATCGAAAATGTTGAGCATGTCGGAAAGGACGAAGTTAAGTGCATACCTGTTGATGTTTATTCGGCCACTGTTGATCATACATCACGCAACATAACTGCTAAGTTAATCAAATCATATACACTATTAGATGCCATGACTCCTGCATTACCAATTTATTTCGGAACTGAGATTAATATGTATGCTGAAGAAATCTCTGGCTTGATAATTAAGGGAGATTCGACCTCGACATTCTACTTGGATGTAAGACCTGAAGCTGAGCGAATTACTGCACCTGCAAGTGGTGACTTGAAACCGTTATTCCAGATTATTCAATCATCTGAAATCGAGGATGATGATGCTGAAGAAATGAAAAGTAAGATAGTAACAAATCAGAACTATCTCACATACTGGACTAACTTCGACGTCCCAACCGATTATCTTGCACCTCTACTTCTCATCGGTGCATTGCTATTCATGATGCTGGGATTAAATGCAAGAAGTTCAACAAAGAGCTATGAAATGAATCCTGAAGAAGGGTGATTTTCGGAGATTTTGTATTACTCGATACCTCACTATCGAGATTAGTACAGCCGATTGGTTGAATTCTAGAGATTAAGGCTTTAGATGTTGAAATTTCTGTTATTGAACATCTTGCCTTAGGGACTTAATCATAACTGAACACATGGATTTGAGATCGTATTTTATCCTGTAACCCCAGTCAATTTTAGCCTTTGTTCCATCCGTTGAATCGGGCCACGAATCGGCATATTCTTGTCGATGGTCAGGTTTAAAATCGCACTCAAATGTAGGTATTGACTGTTTGATGGCACTGTATAATTCCTCTGCTGTAAAGCTAAGACAATCGAGATTATACCCGCCCCTTACTGTTAATTTCTCACTAGGAGCTTCCATCAATTCGATTGTTGCCCTAATTGCGTCATCCATATACATCATGGGTAGAGTTGTTTTTTCATTTACGAAACATGTATACTTCTCACCAGAAACGGCTGCATGGAATATTTCGACTGCATAATCAGTAGTCCCACCACCTGGCATTACCTTCCAGGAGATAAGACCAGGATACCTCAGTCCTCTAATATCAACATCATGAGTTGCATGATAATATTCTGCTAGAAGTTCGCCTGAAACCTTTGTGATTCCGTATATAGTTGCAGGATTTAGCGGAGAATTCTGGCTTGCAACTCCTCTTACGTCTGAACCAAAAACCGCAATAGAGGATGGTGCGAATATCCGGAATTTATACTCCCTGGACAATTCACATATGTTTACAAGCCCATCCATATTAATTTTCCAACATAATTCGGGGTTCTTCTCTCCTGAAGCTGACAAAAGTGCTGCTAGGTGGTATACTTCGTTCACTTCAAAATCTTTAATCAAATTCTCTAATTCTACTTTGTCCAAGACATCCAGTTTGTGGAATTTTATCCCCAAATTTTCTAATTTGTCTGTTTCTCGAATATCGGTTGCAATTATCGAATCACGACCATATCTAGCAGATAGTGCTTCAAGCAACTCCATACCAATCTGACCAAGGGCGCCAGTAACCAGTATTCGTCTGCCACCAGTTTGGCCCATATTGTAAGTAGGTAACAGTCAATACTTGAACATAAAGGTAGACTCGAAAAGCGCGTTAAGCCATAATAATGTTTGATAAGAAAGGGACCCCTATTCATTCAGTTCCCATTGATTGTAGCTTTTCTTGTACCTCATCTGGTATTTGAGCATCCATTTGTGCCCATAACACATCATCGATCCGCAAGATGCTAATCGCGGTCTCTGTTGCGCCAGAAATCGCTTGCTTAGTTATTCTAATTGGCTCCAGTATTCCTTCTTCTATCGAATTCATCGGCTCTCCATTTTCAAGTCCTAGGCCCATATAATCGCCACTCGAGTTTTGAGAAGCAGTCAATTTCAGCAAAGAATCTGTACCGTCATAGCCAGCATTAGATGCTAATGCTCGAGGTATTGATTCGATTGCATCTGCCCAAGCTTCAATCGCCATCTGTTCACGTCCAGGAACAGTTTCTGCATACCTTCTCAATCTTCGAGCAATTGCAGCTTGTGTTGCACCCGCACCCGGAAGTAAAATTGGTTCTTCCTGTAATTGACAAGCAACTCCTAGACCGTCGTTAAAACACCTCTCAACTTCACCCAAAACGTCGTCAGTGCTCCCTCTTGCGATTAGAGTAGCACCGGAGTCTTTTCCTTCTAGAATCCAATGATTCACTCCACCTCGTAATTCTTCTTTCGTGGAAATGAAAGCTCCTAAATCTTCTTTTGAGGCTCTTCCTGCATCGGGTACTAAATTTGCATTGCAAGCTCGTGATAGCAAATCAAGGTCTTTTTTCTCCACTCTACGGTATGCTACTATGCCATTATCAAGAAGCATCTGCCTTGCTTCGTCGTCCACACCGTCCTTACATGCGATTAAATCACAACCAATCTTAACCAAGTTCTCAATTTGTAACTGTAGCATTCGAGATTCTGATTTCTTGAAAGCATCTAACATTCCTGTTGAACTTATTTTGAGGGTTGAATCAAATTTAGGTTGTTTCCGCTCAATGCCACCATCTAGAATTAGTATTTTACCAGGGCCTCCTCTTTCCTTCATTTCTGGGTGAATCTTGCTTTTTGCCAAAGCTAGTCCCGTAATCAATTCAGTATCACTCATAGCTCCACCATTTTGACTTGTGAGCTTTACAAGTGTTGGGTCGGCCCTACCCTCATTGAGTATTATTTTACTAGCATTGAAGGATAATTCAGCAAGATGTTTTTCCATAGCGTGGTCTAATTTGCCCGAGAGGGAAGTTAAAATTGCTGAATTAATTTGCTCTTCGTTAGCCTTGATTGCAATGTCATTTAGCGAATCTAGTGCGAACCTTTCAGCTTGAGAAAATCCTCTAGCAATTATGGCAGGATGAACCCCCTGCCTAACTAGTTCCCAAGCATTCCTGAGCATTTCTGCACACATTACAACCGTCGATGAAGTCCCATCTCTTGCTACTCTATCTTGAGTGGATGATGTGTTGATAATCATCTTAGCCACAGGATGCTCTACCCTTGCATTTTCAAGAACAGTAACGCCATCGTTAGTCACTAGAGTTCTTCCTTGATCATCTATCAATAGTTTGTCCAAGCCCTTTGGACCTAATGTTGAACGAACAGCACCCGCTAGCGCAATGGCCGCTTGCACATTTTTTCGGAGGGCTTCGCGGCCACTGGTTCTTTCGGTAGCCTCAAGAATCGTCTCCTCCGCCATCGGCTGTTCCACAAATCAATCCCCCTTCAAATTGTTGCGTGACAAAAACGTTGTATTCATATATGGGTTGCTTTTAGGACTATACAACCGATGGTTAAGTAGTGAGGAGAAATCATGGCTGAAGATTGGGAAGAAAAGATGATCGAAAAAATGGCTGAAGTGTTCAAAAACATGGGTATGCCAGTCGATACAAAGCAACTTCGCGCTATGCTCAATCAATTCCGTTCCCAGTTCGATGCAATGGGTATTGACCCAGAAAGACTCGCAAAAGGTGATGTAAATTTCAATTTTGACATGTCGAATATAATGAAATTGTTCCAATCTGGTATGCCGCTTGATGAGATGTTCTCCAATCTTGGCGTGGATGTAAAGGTCGATGCCGCTCCTGCGGTTGTCGATATTGAAGATGATACTCCAACAAATGATGTTCTAAAGTTGCCTGCGGATGATATTTACCTATCTGGATGGAATATGTCGATTACTGTTGATTTTTCAACTAGAACAGATATCGACGAGATTGAGATTGCGCTATCCAGCGGAGGAGAAGTTTTGCAAGTGCTCTCAGACCCAACCGACCCACCATTAGCACAGATTGAATTACCACATCAGTGCGATGATGTTGTTGACTGGTCTCTAAATAATGGCATATTAGATATCACACTAAAACTAACACCTCAAGGTTCTGCCTTGAAAAATGAAAATACTGACCTCGATGATGGAATTGAGGACGATGATTCTCCAATTATCTCTGATGTAAGCTTAGATCTTGCAGATGATGATGATGATGATGAAGATGGAGGAATACCGATTTTCTAATCGGAAAAGGATGTGAAATTATGGCTAAAAGTAATGTTATAGGAATTGACCTGGGAACAACCAACTCTTGTGTTGCAACGATAGAAAACGGAGAAGCGATTGTAATCGCAAATGCAGAAGGTGCTCGAACGACACCATCCGTTGTTGCATTCGCAAAAGATGGTGGCGACAGGATGGTAGGAGTTACCGCAAAAAGACAAGCGGTTACCAATCATGAAAGAACTATGCTCTCTGTGAAGAGACACATGGGTACTGATTGGTCAGTAAAAGTGGATGATTCGGACTATACCCCGCAAGAAATCTCAGCGTTCATACTTCAAAAGTTGAAGGCTGATGCTGAAGCATACCTAGGAACTACTGTCAAGCAGGCAGTGATCACCTGTCCCGCCTACTTTACAGATGCTCAAAGAAAAGCAACAAAGGATGCAGGACGAATTGCAGGATTAGAGGTTCTAAGAATAATCAACGAACCTACTGCTGCAGCACTTGCTTACGGAGTTGATAAAGAAGATGACCAGACAATCTTAGTTTACGATTTAGGAGGAGGAACCTTCGACGTATCTGTTTTGGAAATTTATGATGTTGACGGACAACCTCAAATCGAAGTTAAGGCAACAGCAGGAAACAACAAACTTGGTGGGGATGACTTTGATGAAGTCCTGATTGATTATTTAGTAGCCGAATACAAAAAATCCTCTGGTATTGATCTCGCAAAAGATGTCCAAGCAATGAGCAGATTGAAAGAAGCAGCAGAGAAAGCAAAAATAGAACTTTCAGGGACTGGTCAGTCACAAGTAAATCTCCCATTCATTACAATGAAAGATGGACAACCTGAGCATCTAGATATTACCGTATCCAGGTCCAAGTTTGAAGAACTTATTGCCCCTCTTATTGAGAAGACCATGAAGCCAACTAGGCAAGCTATGAAAGATGCTGGAATCTCAAAAGGAGAGGTCGACAAGGTCATATTAGTAGGTGGTTCTACTAGAGTCCCTGCTGTTCAGTCCGCTATTGAGAAAGAAACTGGTAAATCACCGTTCAAGGGAATTAACCCTGATGAAGCTGTTGCCATGGGTGCTGCATTACAGGCAGGTATTATCGCTGGAGATGAGGGTGTTTCTGACATCCTACTACTAGATGTAACACCTTTGACTTTGGGTATCGAGACGCTAGGTGGAGTAACTACAACAATGATTGAGCGAAACACGACTATCCCTAGCCGTCGCTCAGAGGTATTCTCAACTGCAAGCGACAACCAACCCGCTGTGGAGATACACGTTCTACAGGGTGAGAGAGAGTTTGCCAAGGACAATGTAAGTCTGGGACAATTCCATCTCATGGGGATTCCGCCTGCACCGCGCGGTATGCCTCAAATTGAGGTCACTTTCGATATCGATGCAAACGGCATTGTCAACGTGTCTGCCAAGGACAAGGGGACTGGAAAAGAACAATCTATCAAAATTGAATCTGATACATCTCTAAGCGAAGACGAAATCCAGGCTAAGATTGCTGAGGCTGAAGAATTCGCTGAAGCTGATAAGCGTTTGAAGGCACAGGTAGAAATGAGGAACATGGCAGATCAAATCGTCTACCAAACTCGCAGAACAATCGACGAGGCTGGAGAGAAACTCAGTGATGAGGATAAGGAACCTGTGCTATCCAAAGTTGACGAACTAGAAGCGCTTCTTCAAAATGAAGAGGGTGTTGCTAAGGAACTTGATGAAATCGATGAGGCTGCTGTTCAAGCTAAGGTCAAGGAAATCGAGGAAGGCATGCACGCTATCTCTGCTAAGTTGTATGAGGCTGCTGCGGCCGAAATGGCTGAGCAAGAAGAAGCGGGTGAAGCACCAGCTGAGGATGGCGTTGTTGATGCTGACTTCGAAGTAGTCGAAGAAGACGAAGACTGATCACCAGATGAACGGTATAGCGCTGAATATCAGCATAATTATTGGCACAACTATTGCTTCAGTAGTGGAGCGTAAGCCGGAGATTATTGATAACTCAGTTCCTCTGTGAAGGTGCACTTGCATTCCGGTGTCTTTGTTGCCGCGAACAATCAGCAACGAGTTGGGAATCGTCGTATCAATTCCTTCTTCTCGCTCTTCGTGAGTTCTAGTCTCTACTCTGCCAAGGCAATAAACTGGGTCGCCAGCAGCTAACACCCAAACAGTCCATCTCCAATTACCGCCCCTCCACCGATGGAGCTTGTCTCCCATCTCGACCTTGTCCCAAGAATTGGGGTCCACTAGTATACCGCCTGTTCCATCGTGTAGTATGAATTCAGTTCCTCCTGAATCGGTTCTTCTCGTTTTCCAACTGCATGACTCGTTTCCATCAGAATCCTTTGTACAAACGCGTTCTTCTTCTTTCCATCTATACTTGACTACACCTTGGACTTTCCTAGATGCGCTTCCACCAACATTCACTGACATAGTACCTTGAGGTCCTGGTCTAACTTGGCCAACCAATTCAGCAGGTCCTACTGCAACACCTCTGACATTACTGGAAGGAGTATCGATAATGTTACGCATCAATTTCCATTTACGGAATGCAAATATAGACCAGAGTAGAGAAAACAGAACAATACCTATACGTAGCCAGTAACCAATTGTCTGTCTTGTTTCATCGCTGTGCCTTGCAGTTAAATCGGCAGCTAGCCATAACGCAGCAGTAATGAAAATTATACCATTTATTGAGTACAAAGTGAAGGTTGCAGGAGTTGGAGTGCCAACAACATTTGGATGTTCTTCGATTAGTGTGCCTTCATCATTAGGCGCATACGGATTCTCAGGCCACGTTTCGTGTCCGGGAGGAGGCAAAACCCAATCGTGCTCGTCTACCTCTCTAATCGGTCCACTTGCATCTTTCAAATTACCCGGAGAACCGTGAACGAATGGTTTGTTTTTCCATCTCGTCTTCAGATTCTTGATATCATCTGAAAGTGATGTAGGAGTTGTAACCATCATCAAAGCAGCAGCAAGGACTACTGTTGCCAAGGCGGTTCTCTGAGCATCTTCTCGCTCTGTTCTCTCGCCCGCTTCATTTCCTTCAGCACCAACAGAGAGCATTGAATATTCGCCGTCTATGCCGATAATGAACATCTCAACTTCGCTACCTGCCCCAATATACCAATCATCGTAACCAGGGCAATTACGGCTATCTGTCGACACTTCAGTGCTAACTTCATCTGACCAAGCAATATCGATTGATTCACCTCCTGAAGTAGGCGCGACAGTCAAAATGGCATCATCATAAACATCAACGTGATCTGTACAATTTTCACCGTCTGAATCAAGTGTCCAATATCCATGAACCAATGTTCCCTCTTGGATTACCACATCGATTACAGCAAATATAGCCTCATCGCCAGAATTCTGCCACCCAGCGCCTAGAGTTACTGTGTCTTCATCATCGATTTCATCCAAAGAATCGACATACTGACTTTCTGAAACAGGCGGTACATCCGGAACATCAAGGCTTACTAGAAGAAATGCTCCTGCTCCAAGGAACAGTATTGCTGCAATAACCCAAGGCACAATTCCCTTCCAAGTATGAGGGAATGTGAATTGGAAAAACCCATGATGCAGAGATGTGTGGTCAATAGGTTGTTTCTCATCCCCCATGCATCTTCTAACACTAATTGGATTATGAGAAAATCGCATGCTGGGTAGGAAAAATACACGAATATAGGACAATCTTGAATATACGTCTGTATCGCCTTAGATTCATGTCAGACGTAATAGCAATCCTAGACAAGATGCGCGCCTCCAGTGGCCATGCAGATACAGTTGGATTGTCGAATGACGTTATACTAGATTTTGTTTCTAGAGATAAAAAACTGATACAAGCTGTAGAGGAAGCTGAAACTAAGCAAAAAGAGTTCACTAGCGAATTGTTGATGATGGACGAATCAGACCTAGTTTCTCATCTTCAAGAAGACTTTGTTAATTTCTATGCCCCTGCAACAATCAACCCATATGTAGCCTTAGCCGCAAGAGGGCCATGGATTGTAACATCACATGGTGCAGTTGTTCACGACAATGGAGGGTATGGTATGCTTGGAGGAGGGCACGGTCCTGAAGATATCATAGATGCTATGAGCCAAAACCACGTTATGGCCAACGTAATGACTGCATCTATTTCTCATGCTAGACTAGCATCAGCACTAAAGAAAGAGCTTGGGCACACTAGAGGAAGTTGTCCATTTTCCAAATTCATATGCATGAATTCTGGTTCAGAATCGATGACTGTTGCAATGAGAATTTGTGATGTCAACTCAAAAAGGATGACTGGGCCGGGGGGCCGTCATGAAGGCAAGCCAGTAAAACTACTTGCNATCGAAAGAGCGTTNCATGGNAGGACTGACCGGCCTGCNCAAATTTCNCANTCGTGNATGGGCAAATATGACAAGGTNCTGAAGACATTTGCTGAAAGAGACAATTTAATTCTGGTCCCCTCAAACAATGTGTCAGCCTTACAGGCAGCCTTTGCTGACGCTGAGCAAAAGGGTTACTTCATTGAATCGATGTCGATAGAACCAGTTCAGGGAGAGGGAAATCCTGGCCAATGTATTGACAGAGATTTCTATGACGAAGCCCGTCGTCTAACAAATGAGCACGGTTCTATGCTCATAGTCGACTCGATTCAGGCAGGAATAAGGGGACAAGGAACCCTTTCAATTGTTGATTATGAAGGATTTCAAGACGCTGAGGCACCTGATTTAGAAACTTGGTCTAAGGCATTGAATGCCGGACAGTATCCATTGTCTGTTCTAGGTTTGAATGATCGAGCTGCGGAGTTATACGTTGTAGGGATATATGGAAACACCATGACTACAAATCCACGAGCTCTTGAAACCGCAGTAGCTGTATTGGAAAAAATAACCCCCGAACTGCGAGTTAACATTCGGGAACGAGGAAGAGAATTTGTAGACAAATTGAAACTACTCGCTGAGGAGGTACCCGGCACTATTACCCAAGTACAGGGCACTGGCCTACTACTTTCAGCAGAGTTGGACCCGGACAAAATGAAGGTGGTTGGGTTTGATGATGTCGAGGTTTGGTGCCGCAAGCATGGGTTGGGAGTAATTCATGGTGGAATAAACGCTTTGAGATATACCCCTCACTTCAACATCACAACCGAAGAAGTAGATTTGGTAATTGAAATTACACGCCGTGCAATAAAGCACTTTTCCCAGTAATCATTGACCGGTAATCAGATGGTGAAGAGTTCTGACGTGAATACCAGTCGCTCCGGTCTTGACCATCTTGTTGGTTTTTGCACCCCAAGCAGTCCCTGCGATATCTAGGTGTGCCCACGGAATTTGCTCATCGCTTCCATCTTTGTTAGGTATGAATTGTTTCAAGAATGCTGCGGCTGTGTTTGAACCACCCCAGCGGCCTGCTCCTANATTTCTAACNTCAGCAATCTTCGAATCTGTCATCTCTTTCTCAAAAGCCTTGAACAAAGGCATTGGCCAAGCTATTTCTCCACAATGCTCTCCTGCTTCCTTGATTTTGTTTCTAAGATCGTCATCATTAGACCAAAGNCCACTTGCTTCATGACCTAGGGCAACCACGCAAGCACCGGTTAGAGTAGCCAAATCGATTATGTATGAAGGGTTCAGATGAGTACCNGTATACCAAAGGCCGTCTGAGAGTACTAAACGCCCTTCTGCATCGGTGTTCAACACCTCAACCGTCTTTCCTGAATAAGTCTTGATTACATCCCCAGGACGTTGTGCATTTGACGATGGCATGTTCTCAGCCATACATGCAACACCTATGACTCGCTCTTTGTGACCACTTGCAACAATCGCTTGCATCAATCCGAATGTGGTTGCTGAACCATGCATATCGTACTTCATTTCATCCATTGAGGGTGGAGGCTTGAGTGAAATCCCACCAGTATCGAATGTAATTCCCTTNCCAACAACACANGGACTCGGTCCTGGCATATCTGGGTTAATCTCGAATATTACCATGCAAGGTTTTCTTGCTGAACCCATCCCAACACCGACAAGTCCACCCATTCCTAGTGAAATCGCTTCATCGTAATTAATTACTTTGACATTCACGTTGTTATGTTTTTTACCGAATGCTATTGCCTGTTCAGCATATGCCATAGGATACAAATCGTTAGGTGGGGCGTTTCCTAAGTCTCTTGCTAGGTAAACTCCAGATGCAACTGCTAGTGATAAGTCGGCAGATTTCTGTAGGTCTTCTGTTTTGTCTGGCTCGCAATTGATGTGAACTGTTATTTCCCCATCATCAGTGTCATCGTCCTCGTCTTTTGACTTGTACTTGTCATAGGAGTAATCTCTCAGTATCATCCCTTCGACAAACGCTCCCATGTAATCGAGACTTAGTCCTGAAAAGTTGATTGTNATTGTTTTGCCGTGAATCTTTGCCAAGGTCGCAGTCACNTTTGCACCGGCTTCTCGCATGGACTGCAGATCTGCGCTGGATTCCTTACCCAATCCAATCATGAGTGCTTTTCCACCATCAGTTCCTGCTAGAGTCATTGCAGTGCCAGACTTCGAACTGAAGTCACCTGCACCAAGAATCATATCAATCTGGCTTTTTAGGCTTCTGGGCACGCCTGCTTCGCTTCCTGATGGCATGCTGTCACTATCTTGCCAAAGTGGAAGAATGAGGGTTCCGTTAATGTTGTCGTTGGTGTTTACTGATACCTGCATTGGCTCACCTAGACGCNCCAGCGGCGAGGGGCTCTTGAAGATGCGCATCAATTCCCTCATTCAATTAATTCCGCTTCAAGAGGGACCTCGTCATCTATATCAAACGGTTTTTCTTCTCTGGACCACCAAACAGCAAATGCAATGACAACAATAGGTATAGCACCTGCTTGTATGACCCAAATCAACAATTCGATTGAATGGTCTAGTAGACTCTTGGAGTATGGAGATACCTCCACGCTTTCATTTACCCATTGTGAAGAATGAATTACACGCTTCTGATATGATAGTCGCCATTCTCCTCCCTCGAAATCAAAGCCGCCNCTTGTGACCATAGTAACACTTGATGCATTGGCAGTGAAATTATCTGACTCCCATAGAATATTATCGCCATCGATGTACTGCAGGGTTGCATTTCTTGTGCTTGCTCGCCCCATNTTATTTACTGTGAATGATACTTCCTCGTCATCTATNCTGAAAGATTCGACTACNAGGCGCGCTCTCCAGTACCAAATGTTGTTAATTAAATACCTCATAACGTCTAATTCTTCTCTCAGCCTTTCATTTACATCTTCAAACGTGAACAATAAGAACTGGTCATCATCTGTTTCGAATGTAAAAGTCGGGAACCCCATTACACCATAGCCATAGTCACGACTTGTTCCGCAGTTAGGATACAGACCTTGNTTTGCGTTTTGGATTGGTATGTCAGAGATGTTACCGTTCACGTCGTCTCTTATTCCGTGGAATAATTCCCAATCAGAAGNTTGTTCAGGCCATTTTCCCCAAGGGTATAACATNATCCACACACCAGTGTGCATCGTTACGTAGAGATCAGCATCTTGCACATGTGCGTTCATGTAGTCAGCGTTTGCTCTGGTTTCGGGTTCGCTAAATGGCCCTGCGCCAGGTGCAAACGGGTCACTAGGAGAACAGTCGTCCCAGAAATGATCGTAATTTCGATTCAAATCGATTCCGGTTGGAACCGGCTCACTTACAAAGGGATTCGCCGCAGTGGTTAGGTTCAGGTTGTGTCTAGTGTCTGCATCATTACCATCTGGGTTTAGCATTATCATGATGTGCATNTCTGTGTTTTGCAAAACGGCTACAGCTTCCTCATTTCCAGCATTCCACTCGTTGATATACCATTTTGCAGTAAGCCATGCTAGGGCCGTTCCTAGNTATTCATTACCATGNTGGCCACCATCGATGTAGATTATTTCCTTCGCATCTCCATTGCTCTTGGTTTCCATCGACCAGTCTGAAAGAACCACCATCCACAATTCCCTACCTAAGTAAGATTTACCAATGCTGGACAACTCGACAATGTCTGGGTTACTTTCAGCCCAATTATTGACTTCTTGGGTCAGCGCTGCATAAGACATGAAGATGTGATTGTCCACTGGTTCTCCTGGCCAATTCTGCTCTGCGGTAACGANGGTTGGGGTGACTATCAAAACTGCGAGAAATATCGCCAACCCGCGCATGTCTGTCCCACATCACTACCTATCATCAATTTGACTATCATTCGTTATGGAACCTTTGTTGTGAATCTCAAACGAAAGTCAATTGTAAAATCAATTTTGCAATTGAAAAATTTCAATTTATTTTGCCATAAATACGTTCAGAATTGACGGTCTAGTTTCAAGTAGAACGACCTAAATAAATTAAGCAAGAAAGAAAATGCCGGCAGTGACACTATAACCCAAAGCAATTTAGTAGCGACATGGTAGAAATTGAGTGCCCCCACTGCTCAGAAGAACTCGAGATGGAAGATGATGCTTATGGATTATTTGAATGCCCATACTGTGACGGTGAATATGAATGGGGAGAAGAGCCAGAAACTATTCCTGAGAAAAAGACAAGAAAATACAAATTCAAATCTAGAAATATAAAGGAAGGAAAGACACGACAAAAATGGTCTTCAGATTCTTCTGTTCAAAAGAAACCACGACGGGAATATAATGCAGACTTGGAATATACCGCTCTAAACTTTACATCGTTTGTCATAAACGTCATACTCTTGTTCATAGTCATCATTGGTTTAAACTCTAATTCATGGTATGGTTTCAGTCATGAGGAAAAGGGGACTGAGGGAGAAATCGAGGCGAATTTTGGCACATCATATGTTGAATACACAATAACAGAATATGAAAAAGAGTCTTATTATGATGAGGATTTGACTTACTATTATTTCGCAGGCTCTATGGTGAGCTATGAGTCACAATTTGAGCTAGCAAAAGGAAATCTAGAATCTGTCGAAGAGATGTGCAAAGATTGGGATGAAAATGATCGATGTGATACCATGATAACTCAAGCGGAAGAATCTGTTGATTTTTGGAATTCTTTGGACTCTGCCGGAGGTTTCCTTTTTGGACTGTTAGTTTTTACCTTGATTTTCCTATTGTTAACATTATCATTTAAGTTGCTGATTCTGCTTAACCACAATGGGTGGTTATCATCAAATGATGAACTAATGAGTATCATCGCTAGGATTGAGAATATTGCAACCTTGGTTATTTGTTCAGTGTTGAGTATTGGATTGTTGATGTATTGGTTGTTCTTGCCGAATATCGAGAACTGGTGGGACATCTTGGACGAAACTGTTCCCTCTGGATTGTCTAGTGGGCTGGGACTAATTTGGTGGGTAACGCTTCTTACGAGTCTAGCCCTAGTTGTGTCATCAACAGTTGAATCTATTGCGAAGAGAAATGCTTAATCCATGATGTACGAAAAAAGAATGGGAGCCACTATTGTTGCATCAGACTCGATAATGTGCATCGGGGTGTTTTCGTCTAGTTTGCCCCAAGTGATCTTCTCACTTGGAGGCGCACCTGAATAACCACCGTAAGATGTTGTAGATTCTGAGATTTGAGCAAACCAGCCCCACAAAGGCGCGCTTTGTTGCATGTCTTGGCGAAGCATAGGTACTACGCAAATCGGGAAGTCACCTGCTATTCCACCCCCTATCTGAAGTATACCAATCGGGTGTTCTGCACTCGCATACCAATCAGCTAAATGCATCATGTAATCAATCCCAGACTTGACTGCTGAAATATCCACGTTGCCCTTAGCACAGTGTGCGGCAAAGATGTTACCAAGGGTCGAATCTTCCCACCCCGGAACGTAAACTGGAATTTTGGCATCCCTTGCAGCAATAAGCCATGAATCAGCTTGGGGAATTTCTGCCTCTAAATCATCTAAAATTGCCATCAGGTGTTCATGAGGAAATGCAGGCTCACCTTGCCACTGATCGAGGATTTTATTTTCTATTAGACGAATAGCATGTTCCTCGGGTATACAGGTGTCAGTTACTCTATTGTATCCTTCTTTGTGTAACGTTGCTTCATCCTCTAACCGTAAATTTCGCCAATCTGGAACCCTANGATAATGTGAATGTGCTACTAAATTGAAGATATCCTCTTCCAGATTAGCGCCCGTACAAGTAATTGCATGGACCTTACCTGCCCTAATCATAGGAGCTAATGAACGACCTATCTCAGCTGTACTCATCGCCCCAGCCAGCGTTACCATCAAGCGGCCGCCATTAGACAAAAACATGTCAAGAGATTGGGCACAGTCTCTTAGTGCGCCAGCATTGAAATGTTGGAAGTGACGGTCGACAAATCCTCTAACCCCTCCATTCACAGGCTCGGTTAGAAACCTTTCAACCCTGTTACGACGATTAATACTCATTTGAGGATATTTCTCTCTGAGTGATTTCTCAATAATCTCGATAATGCATGCAGGATCGGTATTGCCACAAGAAAAGGCATCAACTGCTAGTAATCCTGACTCTGAATAACAGTGTGCAGTAACGTGACTTTCATCTAACAAAACGACTGCTGCAAATCCAGGAGGGGACACGCTGCCGTCAAAATCTTCACTGTGTGAATGAACTCTACGTGCACCGGATTTGTCAACTGCTAATTCNATGATTGAAAGCATCCACGGACCATCAACCCCGATGGCACCCTTGCAATCCAACATAATGTGCGCGCCTAGAGACATTGATTCACCTCATATTGGCTATGTGTGCCGCCACTATCTTTGTGGCAATCATTGCAGCCGTAAATTGTGTCAAAGGACTTCCTTCCTGAGGCACGATTTCATTTACATCTGCACTGATGACATCGCAGCTTGCAAATACTGATTCAATCGTCTGAATAACATGCCAAAATGTCAAACCTCCTGGCACTGGTGTACCTGTCGCTGGGACAAGTGCAGCATCTAATCCATCAATATCAATAGTAAGATGGACTGGTCCGTCGATTCCCTCTATAACACGCAACCAGTCTAACCAATTTTTTGTGCCATTAACAGGGTCTAGTATGTCCTTGGCAAATGTCGAGTTTATTCTCTCGTCTGTTTCTATCAATTCCAATTCTTGTTTACAATACGCTCTGATTCCAACCTGATAGACCGCCAAAGCCCCTTCATCTAATGAACGAGCGATAGCACAAGCGTGGGAGTATCTCTCTCCACCCAATTCATCTCTTAAATCGGCATGAGCATCGATTTGGATTATTGTGACTTTTTCAGGACATCCTCTCAAAATACCTGGTAGAATACCGTGCTCTCCTCCCAAGAACAATGGAAAGGCCCCAGTTTGATATTGTACCGAAGAATATTCTGCGATTTCGTTGAGTTGTTCTTGGAGTGTTGCTCCTTCACCATTCCAAGCCTGTACGGTTCGAATCACCTTGCCTGCAGGCAATTCTTTTGCTAGTAAATCATCATAGAGTTCTACTTGGGCTGAGGCTTCAATGCAGGCTGCTGGACCTCTGGCGGAACCTTGTCCATATGAGGAGGTTAACTCGTAGGGTATAGGTGCGATTATTACGTCAGCACTGCCCTCAGAATCCGGCAAACCGAGGAAATTACCCGGAGCAAAGTGCTCATCCATAGACTTCCGGTGTAGATTTACCCTTTGAAGTGCTCGATTGGGGAAAAATCATCGCTGGGTTAATTAGGGACCTCGGCCTATACATATTACTACGCAGCGGGGAGAAGTCGACGGGGCTAACCTCCGGCGGAAGGTGATTTTATGGGAATGACTATGATGGAACTAACAGAGGCAATAAGGCAACATATCGATATGGAAATGGACCCTGAGGTAGCAGGTGGAATGGCAGAACACGCTCTCGGCTTCTTTGGATTCTATGATAGAATAATCGATAATGCACTAGAACCAACCGATCGTAACTTGTTTTACATGTTCCAAGATTATGACCTCCTGACAACAGAATCTGAAGAGACAACGCTTTGGGATGGCAGGGAATGGAGAATTCACTACTGGCGCTTCAAGCCTGAATTAAAGGAAAGAGTAGAGGCTTACATGAATCGCGAAGTTGAAGTTGTAGAAGTAGATCCGTTTGGTGACGTTTACGGCGACTCAGGAAATATTTGGATGCGAGAGGGGGATAAACCTGTCAATCCAAATGCATTCACTTCTGACCATTGGGGATGAACACTACCCCACAAGTCTTGAAGACTAGCAGGTATGCCAGAGTAGTATGAAGGTCAAGGCCGGTCTCTTAGTGATGCTGTTTTTGATATCGGTTCTACCGATTGCCGATGCAGACGAAGTTAGTGCCACTACAATCAATGTAGATTGGAGTATTGAGCATGCATACATCATCACAGGCGATGTCGATTTATCGGAAATAAGCGTTACACACCTAAGTAATTCAGAGTACCTGGATGTTGGCCTAATTTACGATACTACAGGTGATGAATTAAGGATTAAACTCAACACTACATTATCTCATGGCGACACGATTACGGTAAATGCGGGTGAAGTAACAAGAGTTGTAACCGTTGGTCTATGGGGGCAACCGTTGGCTGACCATGAAGTTACACTGAATTCGCAGTGGGAAATGGACCAAGAATGGGAGAATGAAAACGGTACTCAAACGTATAACCTAATATTTGATGGTCAAGGATGGCAACAAAGAATTGGAAATAGTCTTGAATCATGGGAGCGCGGGAATGGTACTTTGTTTGTAATATCCAACACAGAAGATAGCAGCATTACGATGATGATTGATTTAAATTCCGTCTGGAAAAATGAAACCAGTCTCGATGGGGTAATGATAGCTCAGACCTTCGATGCTAGAGGAAATGGTACTATCGGCATTGGCAACAATGGAGAGGATGCAGATGTTGAGATTCTGGGTATTGTAAGCGATGCGTGGATAAATAGAACAACCACCAACGGAATCGTTGACGAAAGGTTCCGTTTGGAAGCCAATGGAACCATCTCTCTCGATGCCAGAGAGGATGATGGCATGATGAATTTAGAAGGAGATTTGGCAGTTCTTCTTATTGAAACGTGGGATTCAGATGGAGTTAGGAAACTTTCTCACACCCAATTTGAAGCAAATGCAGAATTAGTAATGGAAGATAATGATACGAGGATGGACATCACACTCAATACCTTCGAATCGATTGAAAGATGGGAAGACGGAGTGCGCGTTGATCATCTTAGTAAGATGATTGGACAAGGCTCGTTTGGTTTCTCAGACCAAGATGAAAATGCAAGTGTGCAAGTAAACGGAACAATACATGATTTCCATCAAGAGCAAGAGGACGGGCTTGTTACCGTCGATGACCTTCATGTTGACGGAGTCATAACAGGAGACGCTCAGGGCACATTTGGAGTCGTGAGAACTATCGAAGGTGAAACAAATCAACCAAACGAAAACGGTACTCAATTTGAAGTAATTATTGTCCATCAAGAAGACTGGTTCAACATAACAGGTATCGCAGCATTACCAAATTCAAACTTAGGTGCTGGAGCCCACTATAATGAATCATGGTCCTATGATGCAAAACAAGCCGACTGGGATAACCGTACCATACGTACCGTATGGAGCCAGACAGGTCCCGACCCGAGTAGCGGTGACATGATACACCCAAATTCACCGATACAAAACTCGCCAGAAGCTCCGACTGTAGAAGAGGGAGTTGGAGATATAAGCGTGAGCAGAGAGACTGGCTTCGCTCCTAACGAGGCCGTAACTGGAGACGTGTTTACACTCGATCAACAAAGCGGCATGATACTTACTGTGACCGCCGGTGAACCTGAAACTATTGCGATGGACGGACATCTAGTAGACACTGTTGCTTGGACTGGCATTTACTCAACCGAGGTCCTGGGTACTGCCAGCGGTAACCTCATCATAGATGGGCCACTATCCGGATTAAACGTTCAGATTCAGAGAGAATTCCAAATGGAATTTGGAGAAGAAGGCGAACTAGTCAACTTAACTGAGAATCAGACTGTAAATCGGGTGCTTTCTCCGTCCATTATCTCGGTTCATGACAATACCGAACCGGTTATTGATGAAATTACCCTGGCACAAGGGGTAGTCACTGGAGAGGGAGGAGCGCCCGGTTATCTAGAAGTGACTGTATCAGATGTTGACTTTAACATCGTCAGTGTAACAGCAGATACAACCTCAATAGGAGGCCTCTCAGAATTAGTGCTTAACGACAGGGGGCTAAACGGGGATAGAGTGATTGGTGATGATATCTGGACTGCAGAGATTCAAGTACCGGGCTTAGAGGTAGGCAACCTTCCAATTAACGTGACCGTCAAAGATGCATTTGATGAAATTGCCACCAGTTCCGAAGATATTCTAGTCCTTAATCAGCCACCAAGATTAACGATGTTTGAAATTGTTCCGAGTATCGTTCATAGAGGTCAACAAGTCGTCATTAATGCGGAAGTTATTGATGGACACGGGGTTTCGAGTGTTGCTATAGATATGAGGGACTACGGTGGTAACGTAACTCAACTGAATAGAGTTGGAGAAATCTGGGTTGGCCAAGTGGAAATTCCATCAACTATCGCACCTGGAGACCAACTCATTAGTGTCAAGATGGAAGATTCGCTAGGCTCTTCCGCAATTGTTCAAAAAACTACTGTGTTAGGTCAATATCACCAAGAATCCGACATGGATGAATACCTTCAGATAACTGTGATGAATGAACCCCCGGTATTCAACATAGGCGAGCTTATAGTGATCGAAATCGGCGAGGAAGATGTAGAATATACTCTAACAATATCTGTCGAGGATTATGATGGACTTAACTGGGTCAAAGTAAAACTAGGAATCTTAGCACCTGTAGGTCAATCAAACACTTGGTTTACAATGTCTTCAAATGGAGATGGAACTTATTCAAAACAAATAACGGTGAAAACTTATATCGCACTTGGGACCCATGAAATCCTCGTCAAGGCTGAGGATTCTTACGATGCACAAACAGGTGAAGAGTCGATTCCTGTGCTTCTAGAGAAACCTGTGGACGCACCTGCATCAGCAGACGCAAGTTCAACTCTAACCTACGTCGCTATAGGCGGTTTGGTCCTACTTGCAATCTTGGGAGCAGCCGTTTATGTATTCAGGGGAACTGACACTGAGGGGGGACTCGGTGGCTTTGGAGACGCATGAATAACCAAAATTTCTAATCGACAACCGTTTATACCCCCGTCCAATCCGAGATATACCCTTGCGAGAGTAGTGTAGTGGTTATCACCGAGCGTTGCCAACGCTTGAACCCGGGTTCGAGTCCCGGCTCTCGCACCAACCCATTGTGGCATACTACTTTTCGTAAACGAACAGTGCTACCGATTTTTCACTGTGCTCTAATACTCCGACCTGTTCAAAACCGTGCCTTGCATGAAACCTCAGTGATCCGGGATTCGGAGGATGGATATTAACTTCAGCAGTTACAGGAATTCCAGCGTCATCTGCGTGTTTTTTCACGTAATTATAGAGAGTAGAGCCGATGTTACGATTCTGGTGATTAGTATCAACTGCTATTCTATCAACGTACAAAAATTTGTCATATTGTTGATTGAACCAAGCATAATTCAGGCTTCCATACGCTGTTTTTGGAGGTAAACAGATCACAAATCCAACCAATGTATCCTCAAAAAATGCGCCCACTGCCAAAGAGGAATAATCTAAGAGTTGTATGATTTCTTGTGGCGAGACTTTTCCCGTCCCTGGTAAGCCTTGCTGATTAATTTCCCATATTTCTTCAGAATTAGAGGGTAGTAATTGCCTTAGTTCCATAACATACACCAGTCAAAACTCAATTCCAAACTTACTCCACCAGTCCAGCTATTAGTGTCATAATAGCCGTCCTAAGAGGAATTAGTGGCCTCCATCCTTCTCCTGTGATTTGCAGAAGCGTTTCATGTAATGGCTCAAGGTTCGGCCTTNGGGCATCCTCATTATGTATTGGTTTAGGGACCATACCTGCGATCTCATGACCGAATAGTGTCTCGGCGGTAAATTTGCCTGTTTTACCCTGGCTTGTTCGCTCCCACAACATGTCAAATTCTGCTTTTGTATCTTCTGCGGACCACTCTCTTCGACCGCATAAGTGTAGTTCTGTGCAAGTTTTTTCTGCTTTTATNAGATTGGCTATTGCGTAGGCTGCATCAGTAACGCTAACCCAATANCGGGAGGAAGATGTGTATTCTTTTCCCTTCGACCAAAAAAGGAATTCTTGTGGAATCCATTTGTCCTTCCTTGTGGGAATCAAATCATGAACAATTATGTCACTACCTATGACTATGTCTGCATCGCTTCCGTCAAACGATACTGAAAATCCTTCCCCCTCCTGCAATATTTTAGCCTCGGAATATTGCAAAAGGGTAGTGTTACGTTTTAGATGCGTTTCTTCTTTTGCGACTACATTTACACCCATTGACAGTAATTTATCCACCACTGCTTCGCCAAGCGAACAGGTAGCGCCTCTTACAATAACCGCCATCAAAAAAACTCCAAACCGACCATGTTCATGAGGTTGTCCTTTTGCAAAAAATCAATTTGATTTTTGAATTTTGAATTGAAAATTTGTATTTTCCCTATTTGCCAAAGAAGTATTATGCGACAACAATTGAAATACGCCTTTCACGATATTTGTCAAAATTAAATTAAGACTGGTTATTCAATTGAAGAACAATACATTATGCGACAAATTCAATTGGAAAAGGAATCTAAAACGGGGGCAAGTATAATAGTCGCCACTGTCGAGGGCAGATTGGTCAAGAGCCCGAAGACCAAGGAGATGGGAAAAATGCCAAATAACGATTATGACATCCAGGAGCTACTCCAAAGGGATGTATATGTGAATGATACGAAGGTGGGAGTCATCGTAGGAGAAAGACACCACCCAAACGAAGCAAGAGTGCGCTCAATGCGCATAATGGTAGAGCCTGATGTTGCGGACGAATTCATGCGGAAACCTGCAGAACTAGCACCGTTACACAAGGAATTGATACACAGCATTCGAAATGATGGATCTGTTAAACTCTCGAAATCAATGAGAGAATTGCAGCGTCGATGGAGAAATACTGTAAGAATCGATGAGAAATTGTACGCACCCGACGAGATGATGGACAGAGCAGTTCTAGACAACCAAGGTATGGAGATTGGAGTAATCACCGACTTAGTGAAAATTAAGAGAACATATCGCGCCGTCGTAGTAAAGACAAGAATTGGAGTACAAATGCAATATGGAATTGATTCAACTATCAATATTCCAATAACAGCACTCGCTCGAACTCGTGAACGCTTGGATGAAGTTGTCCTGTCGAGGACGCTTGACAAATTATTGGGCCTGCCCTCTTACATTCAGGCAAACGACCCTGACGCTATTATAGAAGAGTAAGGCTACCGTCGTCTTTATGATGGGATGGTTTGTCGGCGACTTACAAATGCGCGGGTAGCTTAGTCGGCTGGAGCACCCGGCTGATAACCGGGAGGTCGCAGGTTCGAGTCCTGCCTCGCGCACCACCGATGAATTGCCCTATGCTGTTCACAGTTATGACAAGACTAAGATTTGCTTGATTGATAATAACCCTCATTTAGCACCCACTCTACCACCATCACCATGGTAGTTGTGTCAGGAAGTAATTCCCAGGCACTTGCAGTAGACCTTGCCAAAGAATTAGCATGGGACCATTATTCATTAGAAGCACGACGCTTTCCAGATTCGGAAGGTTACATTAGAATTCCAGAAGAGGCTATTGAAGCCGTTCGCAAAGAGCCCGTTGTCCTAGTCTCAAACACCTTCCCCGATGCCGGGATTGTCGAAACTCTACTTTTGTTAGAGGCCCTGCGTGACGTTAGGGCTGGCCGCACAGAGAACCTGAAAGAAATTGGGCCCCAATCAATGGACCCAGTCGGATCTGGAGTAATAGTTGCTATCCCGTACTTTGGATACTCTAGACAAGACAAAAGATTTCGTCCCGGCGAAGCGATTAGTGCAAAAGCCATAGGTAGGTTACTTTCTTCGCATTGCGACGGGATTGTGGTGTTCGACCTCCACGCTCCTGCTGCCCTAGAAGATATGCCAATACCCGTTGCATATACCTCAGCAATGCCCGAAATTGCAATTCACTTACAGAATACGGTAAATCCTGATTTTATTCTATCCCCAGATAAAGGGGCAATTGACAGAGCAAGTGCGGTTGCAAAAGCTATCAATTTGCCTTTTTCTTATCTTGAAAAAACAAGAATCGACGCACATACAATAATACACAAGGCAAAGGATTTGCAAGTGGATGGAAAAATTGTAGCCATAGTCGATGACATGATTGCGACTGGAGGCACAATCTGCAAAGCTGCTGACGCTCTCAGAAATCAAGGAGCGGTTGAGGTACATGCGGCATGCACTCACGGATTGTTTACCGGCGGGGCTATCGCTAGATTATCTAACCATGTTGACGGTGTGCACGCCACATCCAGTTTACCAAACAGGAAAGCTGTGATTTCTGGTGGTGCTGCACTAGCACGAGGTGTTCGGGAAATACTTGATAAAATGTAAATTTGTTCAAATTAGCCCAACCCGTGGTGTTTATATTCGCGAGGCCGTGCGCAGCCTTGCTTCACACAAGCATGAGAGTGATTTCAATGAGTGCACACGTGTCATTTGAGACCCCTGGAGATGTCGCAGACAAAATCTACGAGTTGATCCAGGCTAACAACAACGGAAAGATGAAAAAAGGATCTAATGAGGTAACTAAGGCCGCTGAACGTGGTACTGCAAAGTTCATCATTATGGCAGAGGATGTTAATCCGCCAGAACTTCTGGCCCACATCCCTCTAATTTGCGCAGAAAAAAACATACCATTCGGGTATGTACCCAGCCAAGAATTCCTAGCCAAAGAAGCAGGAATGCCAATGGGAGTCAAAACCGCCTCGCTGGCACTGCTAGAAGTCAACAAGAGCGCTCAGGAGAAGTTCAACGAAGTCGTCGAATTAGTAAAGGGACTTTCCAGCTGAATAATCCACTGATTACGGAGGAATAAATAATGTCTGAAGAACTTGGAGGATGGCCAGCAGAGGTCGTCGAAATCGTCGGTAGAACTGGTATGACTGGTGAGGCTACTCAAGTCAAGGTTCGTGTCAATGACGCGCCAAATCCACGCGACGTGGGCCGAATCATAACAAGAAACGTGGTAGGCCCCGTGCGCGTAGGTGACATTCTGATGCTCATCGATACCGGTCGAGAAGCAAGAAAACTCAACTTTAGGTGATCTAAATGCCAGAACAAAGAATTTGCAGTTTTTCAGGAGAAATTATCGAACCTGGGACCGGACTGATGTTCATTCGACGAGACGGAACCGTTCAATGGTTTGCTAACAGCAAAGCTCGTAAGAATGCAGTCAAACTAAAGAGAAATTCTCGCAAGGTCAAATGGACACGCCATTACGTAAAAGGCGGAATATAAGCAAAATTGTGCGGCAAGCAACAATCGTTGCGCTCAAATAGGGCATGCCAGTCGCAGGGACTGGTGGAATATTATGCAAACTACCTATGTCATGGTAAAGCCTGATGGTGTACAGAGAGGATTAGTAGGAGAAATCATCCAAAGATTTGAGAATAAAGGATTGCAACTTGTAGGTTTGAAACAGGTCATTCCGTCTGAGCAGATCGCAAAAGAGCACTATGCTGTTCATGCTGAAAGGCCTTTCTTCCCGGGACTCATTAAATTCATCACAAGCGGACCGGTTGTGTGCATGGCATGGTCAGGGAGAGATGCGATTAGTGTTGCTCGAAATCTAATTGGGCCAACAAACGGTAGAGAGGCTGCTCCTGGTACAATTCGTGGAGACTTTGGAATGGATATTGGATACAATATGATTCACGGTTCTGATGCCGAAGAGACAGCACAATTCGAACTGGGATTATGGTTCCCAGAAGGTGTCAATGAGTGGACACAAGATAGTCAATCTTGGGTTTATGAGTGATTTTGAACACCAATTGCAAAATTAAAAATTCCAATTGGAGGCTGAGATATGTCTGAGGAGGAATCTGGGTCCATCAACGAGGAAAAAAACCTCGGCTGGCAGCGCCAACCAATCGTCTCAGTTCTAGGGCATGTAGATCATGGAAAGACTAGCGTTCTGGACCATTTTAGATCACTCGGGTCCGAAAGGCAGGCCAGTGTAATGGATCGCGAAGCAGGAGGAATTACTCAGCACATCGGTGCTACTGAAGTACCTGCAGACATACTTAACGAGACATGCTCTGCAATGACCGGGGGCAAGGATTTCAATAGCCCCGGGCTTCTATTCATAGACACACCAGGCCACCACTCTTTCACGAGTTTGAGAAGTAGAGGAGGAGCACTCGCTGACATAGCAATTCTCGTAGTTGATATAATGGAAGGCTTACAACCACAGACGATTGAGAGTCTCCGTATCCTTCGAGACAAAAAAACCCCATTTGTTGTGGCAGCCAACAAGATTGACAGAATACATGGCTGGAGAACTACTAAAGGACGTTCATTTATCGAATCATGGTCCAACCAAAGAGAAGATGTTCAACAATTATTTGATGAGAGATACTGGAAAATTTTAGGCCAATTCAGTGAGCATGGGTTCAATATTGAACGGTATGATAAGATTCGTGATTTCAAATCAAACCTCGCTATGGTACCTTGCTCAGCCAAGGATGGAGAAGGACTTCAGGATTTGTTAACAGTTACTGTAGGCCTCGCTGAACGTTTCTTAGAAGAGAGGCTAAGAGACACCCTTGGTGACGGAGAGGGCACAGTGCTCGAAATGAAAGATGAGCGGGGTTTAGGTAAAACAATCGACGTAATTTTGAATAGAGGAGAACTGAAAATAGGAGACTCCATAACGCTGGTGAGTCAAGATGGGCCATTTACAACTCACATCAAAGGAATGTTCAGACCTAAGGGAATGGCAGAAATGAGAGATGCTGGAGATCGCTGGGAATCATGTGAAAAAGCCGTTGCTGCTTGTGGGCTAAAGATTGTTGCACCAAACTTAGAGAATGTACTAGCGGGTACAACACTAAGGCAAACTAATTCTGATTCCGCAAGAGCAAATGCAGAAAAAGAAGCGTACAAAGAAGCAAAGATTTCAGTTGATACCGCCGAAGATGGCGTCGTAATCAAGGCAGATACCGTAGGTGGTCTGGAGGCTTTAGCCTTCGAGCTTGAAAAAATGGAAATTCCAATTCGAATGGCCACGGTCGGGCCTGTAAATAAAAGAGATATCATAACCTCACAATGCGCTGAAGACCCTTTGAATCAAGTGATTCTCGGCTTTTCAGTCAAGGGCAACTCAGAGGTCCAATCAAAATTGATGGGCCCTGATGCCGAGGTCAAATTCATTAGTGCAGATATTATCTACAGAATCCTGGAAGAGTTTGAAGATTGGAGGGAAAAGACCAAACTCGACATCGATGCTGCAGCAAGGGAAAATCTGGTGTATCCAGGGCATCTTTTGTACCTGAGAGACCACACATTCAGAAACAAAGGACCTGCTATTGTAGGTATGCGGGTGCTAGGTGGAAGAGTACACGTTGGCCAGAGGATAATGAAACTGGATGGCACGCCCATAGGACAAATTAAAAGTCTGAGATCTAGATCTAGTGAGGATGTAAAACAAGGACACCAAGGAGAAGAACTTGCAGTCGCTGTGATGGGTCCGACTGTTGGAAGACAAATAGAAGAGGGCGACGAATTCTGGGTGGATATACCATCTTCCCATGCAAAGCGTTTAAGAAAAATAGATTTAACACCAATCGAAGAAGAAATTCTCGAAGAAATTACTCGTCTACATCGCAAACAGGACCACTTTTGGGGGCGTTGACAGGGACACCGCTTGTCATGATTCGCAACGACTTATTGACGCAATACCTTGAAGTATGGAATGTGCAGGTTGGCTATTTGTACCGAGAGGTGTCAATACCATGAACGCAGGATTCCAAGCAGGAGCACCAGCAGGTGACCATCGTACAAAGGACCTCATTGCTACCGTATCTTCAATCGCAAACTCTCTGATGGGAGAAGTTTCGAAAGTTATCATTGGTAAAAATGAAAATCTTCGAAGAGTGACCGTTGGAATCTTATCTAATGGTAACATGTTGTTAGAAGACTTCCCAGGTCTGGCAAAGACTCTTCTTTCCAATACATTCGCTAGGGCACTAGGATGTAAGTTCAAGCGTGTTCAGTTCACACCCGATCTGCTACCAAGCGATATCATGGGTACATACATGTTTGACCAAAAATCAGGTGAATTCAAACTTCGTGCTGGACCGTTGTTCTCAAACATTCTACTGGCGGATGAAATAAATCGTGCGCCACCAAAAACCCAAGCAGCACTTTTGGAAGCCATGGAGGAAAAGCAGGTAACAATTGAAGGAATTACACACAAATTACCAGCGCCTTTCGTAGTATTAGCAACACAAAATCCGATTGAACAAGAAGGAACATATCCTCTACCCGAAGCACAAATGGACCGTTTCCTGATGAAAATGAGTATGGGATATCCTGACCGTGCTGAAGAAAAAGC
Organism: Methanobacteriota archaeon; assembly: GCA_002720115.1. Classification (GTDB taxonomy): domain Archaea; phylum Thermoplasmatota; class Poseidoniia; order Poseidoniales; family Poseidoniaceae; genus MGIIa-K1. Next base: position 19,905 of record PBGS01000026.1, on the reverse strand, counting down.
GATTCTCGCAAGACGTAAGCTAAGAGGAAAAGATCAACACGACGTAGAACAAATTACATCACCCCAAAAAGTAGTTGCAATGCAAAAGGCACTAGAAACTGTGCACGTTGACCCTGCAATCTTGTCATACATTGTAGAAATCGTTCAAAGGACCCGTGAAGACCATCGTGTCGTTAACGGAGCATCTCCGCGTGCCAGCCAGTCCCTATTCAAGACAGGACGTGCTGCAGCAGCAATAGACGGAAGAGATTACGTAATTCCAGATGATATCAAGGGTATTGCTCTCCAAATTATCTCGCACAGAATCGTGATGAAGCCCGAGGCTAAGATTCGGGGAATAACCGGTATGCACATCGTGAGAAAAATTCTGTCCGAAGTACCAGTTCCTGTCATACAACAGGGATGATTGACGCTCGGAAAATACGACTCTTTACAGGGGGTCGCCATCTTGGGTGTCAATAACCAAAGGATAAATGGGGGGTGTTTAGATGAATCCGTACAAAATGGTGGTGGCTGTTGCTAATCAAAAAGGAGGTTGTGCAAAAACGACTACTGCGGTCAATTTAGCTGCTGCTCTTGCTAGGGGTAATCCAAAATTCAAAATCCCACCTTCTAAGGTTCTACTAATTGATCTCGATCCACAAGGAAACTGTGCAACATCCTTTGGTGTTGAGAAAAAGAAAATCCGAAAAACCGCTTACGATCTTCTGGTAAATGATGGCGGCGAAGATTTGCCGATAATGGACGAATATCTAATCACTCCAAATGAATTAACAGAATCAATGCAGAAAGCTTGGTCAAAGAGAAATGATAATTCATCAAGAGTTCCAGAGGATTTAGCGATACAGAACCTATGGCTGCTTCCCAGCGACATACATCTTTCTGGGGCAGAAATAGAATTGAGCCACAGAATTGGAAGAGAAACAAGATTAAGAGAAGCCCGTGCCGCAATTATTGACCAATTCGACCACATCATTATCGACACTCCCCCCTCCCTCGGACTTCTGTCGATTAACGCCCTATGCGCAGCAAACTGGGTTTTCATTCCGGTTCAGGCAGAATATTATGCTCTAGAGGGTTTCAGCATGCTAATGAATAGTGTAAAAATGATTCAAAAAAGAATAAACAGAAATCTGAAAATCTTTGGAGTTGCAATGACCATGGTAGACCAACGCTCAAAGTTATCATTGCACGTGTGCAACGAAGTACAATCTAAAATCCCAAGAAAAGTCTTCAAAACTCCTATCAGAAGACTTGCGAAAGTCGCAGAAGCCGCATGGACAGGCGCACCGACAGTTATCTTGAACAGGCCTAGTAAGAGTGGCGCAGGCGCAGGCAGTAGAGAGTACTGGTCGCTGACAAAAGAGTATCATGAACGTGTTATCGAAATGAGAAGACAATATGGTGTAACAGAGCATCCTCGCTTATTGTTAGAAAAACAAGGCCGGTCGTTTTGATTAATGCTTCAAACCTATCTCTCAAGTTACGATATCCGCGCGGGATTCAAGTAGTCAAAAGCACGGAACAAGGTCATGACCGGGGAAGGGATGACCTCAGTAAGTGTTAGTTACGAAGTAAGGAGACAATTGAACACATTGCGAACAATGGATGGACACAAAAGTGTCGATTCATTTCTAGCAGACATGATTCGTGCTCATAAATTAGCGAAAATGAACGGAGAATTGGATAAACTGCGCGAGCAAATGAAAGATATTGCAGATGTGAGTACAGAACATCTAGTACAACGACTTAATCTCGCACCATTCAAGGTTTGAGGTGGTCCTTATGATGGATTGGAGACCACCTGGATACAAATTAACCACCAATGAACTTGTGCATGCTATATTCGATTCTAATAGCCATGCTGGGAAACTGTTGGTAAAAGCCACACTAGGAGAAGTAGAGCTCTTTGCCGATGCAAAAAGCTGGAATGCAATACTTTGGTTGATTGCAAATACCCTCAAAATAGACAACGTTCCAGTATATTCTGGAGAAGAATTAGGACAACTCAAATCCTGTTTGCCAATTGTATGGCGCACTGGTTAATCATTTATTTTGCTTGGAAAGCCATTCAGCTCCATACCATTTCCACTGTTCCATCGTCCAGCCTTCAGGAAGACCCTCTGCAGGAACAGGAGGAGCCTCTGGAGGAATTATTTGGGCTTGTTGCTGTGTGTCAGAATTCTCACTGGTATCAGTCTGAGCAGGTAAACCCGCTAACTCTTCGAGAGATGCTGATTCTTCCATTACTTGGGAATCAGTAGAACTAACCCCCTCAGTTTTGATGTCAATATCGTCGAAACCTGAGCCGACTTCATCACCGTTTCCTGCTCCTTTCAGTTCCATAGGTTCCACATCGTCTCCCCAGAACTTGTCTGATTCCACTCCGCCTGCACCTGATAATCCTGCTCTACCTTCCAGTGCCTCGGCTTCTGCGCTATTTTCACCATCAGGAACAAACGGTACACCGTAAGTCTTTACCAGTGCTCTTCTCCTACGAGTTCTTCCTATTGCGGCATAGATTAGCAATACTGCGACTATTGCTGCGAAGCCCGCCCCGAGGAATGGTAGTATCTCTTCTGCGGTTTCAAGATACTGAGATTCTGATTCGCTCTCTTCTTTCTTCTTTTCCTGAGACTGAACCCATGCGAAATATTGCTGTGGTGTCTTTCCATCATCCTCTTTTGCTAGAACATAGTCTTGATAGTCAGCGTCTCTGATACCCTGGCATGTTTCAGACTCGTCAGTAAATACAAGAGTACAGTGATCGTAGACTGTTTGAACAAGTTTGTTCGAGTCATTATAATCCTGACTAGCTCCCACAGCGTCTCCATCAGCGTCTATGTAATCTCTAGAATCTTGAGGTAAGTCGTCTGCAAAATCATAGAAACCATCTCCATCTGAATCTATGCAACCAAATTTCTCAGTAACGATATAATTCAAACTTAGAGAGCCATCATCAGCAAATTCCGGAATGTATGCACTTGTAGAATTACCCCATTCTAGAGGACAAGCATCTGGATCGTTTCCTTGTAAATTGTCACCATAACCGTCTCCATCGGTATCTGACCATTGACTTTTATCATAAATTGAAAAGTCCGCCCCATCTGTTGTTGTCCAACCATCAGAAGGGTCGGAGTATCCATCGCTGTCCGAATCTTTGCAACCAAGCCTATCAGCCGTAGAGAATCCGTTTTGAGTCGGGCAGTCATCACCATCAGTTCCGTTCTGGTTATCGCCAAATCCATCTGAATCTGTGTCAGACCATTGTGTTGAATCGTCTGGGAATCTATCGCCACCTTGGCTGTTCATGTTGTCTCCATACCCATCACCATCAGAGTCAATCCACTGATAGGGGTTCGTTGGGAATGCATCAGAATCATTGCCTTCAGGATTATCACCGTACCCATCTCCGTCTGAATCGGACCATTGAGAACTATCATCGGGGAATAAGTCTGGGGTGGTTCCCGTTGGATTATCACCAAAACCGTCACCATCTGTGTCTTCATCTTGTGTGGAGTCGGTAGGGAAAGCGTCCTGACTGTCCGTCACACCATCACCGTCAGTGTCCAAATCAAATAATCGTATTTTAGAGGAGCTTGCAAATGTTGAGATGATGTATAACTCCCCCGTAGCACCATAAGTTCCGAGGATAACCCTTCCAGACGAGGAGTATACTTTTTCTTCTGTGAATGTTGTTGAGTTAATTTGATGCAATTTTCCATTTTGAGTTCCTACCATAATAGAGCCCGTTTCAGCAATTGAAATTGATATGATGTTCTGGCCGCTGGAAATAGACATTTGTTCCATTGTCCAATCTGTAAAATCATATCTGAATAAGTCACCATTGTAGCAGCCTACTATTATGTTACCATCACCGTCATTGATTATCTTGGTAGGATACGAGTTAAAGTCTGACAAACTAGTCTCTAAAACTCCATCTTGGGATGTTACCTTGACCAGGTTGTCTCTACCACCCGTCACAATACGATCTTCTGATATAAGCGCCATTGACGTCATTGCGGTATTGTGAGAAGGGGTTGCTTCGCCTGTTAATACTCCGTTTGTGTATTCTTTAGCACGTCGCTCTCCGCCATAGAAGCCATACCACATATCCCCCTCTGAATCCCACAGAACTTGGTCCACTGAGTTTGTTGTGTTGTAATCTGCGGTAACAATTTTTGATTGCGTATTTATTACGTAAACTCCTTGATTATGGGCTACAGCGACCTGCAAGCCTGTTGAGTCTAATGTCGCAGAATTTGCAGAGACGTTTAGATTGATTGACCACTGGGTAATGAGCTCCCCACTACCCCAGAAATGTTCAGACAAGTTCCCTGTTGTGGTGAGAGTAAGCATTGTCGACGGTGAGGTAAAAGAGGTATGAATAAAACGGCCATCAACAGTGTCTATGATTCCTACATCCAGTAGATTAGTTTCAGCATCAGCGATTGGAATTGCTGGTAAAAGTAGAACGGCTAGAATTAATGCAATAACCCTCCTCATAAGCCAACCCAAGTATGATTGACCTATGAATCGCTCGGAGTGAAGTGTTTGAACTTCGGATTGATTATTTAGTCCTGATTTTCTTCAGACTCCTGTGTTTCTACAGGAGTCAATTTTGTTATTGGATTCAAAGTAGTCATAGGTGCTTTCGGAGTTGAAGATACCGGTTTTTTCCCTGGTGCAGAGGAGGGTGGTGGTCCTCTCCTCTTCACTGGATTGAGCACTTTACTTTGAATCGGTTTCAATTCTGTAACAATCTGCTCTTCAATTGGATTAAGCTTTTTCAGTGGAGTTAAAGTCGAAATTTCCTGTGTTATTGTTGTCTTCTCCTCAACTACATCTACCTCTTCATCAACCAATGTTTCAGTTTCTAATTCTGCACTCAGGTCTTCAATTTCTGGTGCAATTGACAAAATCTCTGATGCCTGGACCTGTTCACTCAATGATTCCACAGATGGTTTAACTTCAGAAATTTGAGAGGTTTCTTCAACTAAAGGTTTTACTTCCGTTAACGATTCATTGATTTCCTGTACCGGTTGTATTCTACTAACCTCTAATTCGGGTTTGCTTTCAACCTCCGGTGTTGTTTCCCTGCGAGGTAGTGGAGCAATCTTTGGTGTTCTTACTGCGCTTGGAGTCACTACTTGGGTTGAACTATCCTCTGTTACTTGGGATGGTGGGGCGACCACGGGCTGACGAACAATCTTCGGCTGTATTGGTTGGGGCAAGGAGACTGGCCTTCCTGCTATGGTTGGCATTCCGCCAATAGGTGATTTTACCGGTCTAGCAACAGGTTTTGCTCCGCTCAGAGACCTAGCGGCAGAGCGAGGGGCTCTCATCCCTGCTAAGCCAATTGAAGGTGTGTGCTGTGCTGCTGCTTGCGCTAGTGCGCCTCTTGGGTCCCTTCCTGCAGTTGCTCCTAAAGCGCTCGGTCTTGCGCCTAAAGCACTCGGGTCAATTCCGACCTGTGGTTGCTGCGTTTGTGTTCCTTTACCAGAAATTGCCTGTAGCCACGACTGACGCTTTTCCGCCCTAGAGTCCTGCGACTTTAATTCATCAAACTCTTGTTGTTGTTCAGCAAGTCTTTGTTCATCAACTTCAATCTCGCCCTGAACCTTAGCTTCAATCGATTCACGCATCTTAACCTCTGCCATAGTACGGAAATCATCCATTTGTTGGGTAAGAGTAGAGAGGCGATCTCTAATTTCTGAACGCTTGACTCCGAGTTGTGCTTCAATTTCTGCCCGAATGTTGGCCTCGCGCTTTCTCACTTCGATTAACGCCTTATTTCGCATTATTTCCTCGCGCTTGTCTAATTGCCTTTCCAATTGAGTGGCTACCTCTTCTTCCTTACGTGCTCTGAATTCGGCTAGACGTTGTTCCATTTCTGCTTCGAGTTCTAGAACTGTTTCTTCCTTTAACAAATCAAGGTCTGTCTCCTGAGTTATTCTCTCATTACGTAATCTACCGTCTATTTCAGACATGATTGCTTTACGAGCCGCTGCTTCTCGAGCCTGGAACTCTAATTCAAGGCGTTCAGACCAATCCACCTTCTTAGAATCGTAGCGTTCAGACATCTTGTCATGCAACTCTGCTTCACGTTCGTAGCGGAATCTTGCTAATCGGTTTTGAATTTCGGCCTCTCTAGCATTGCGATATGCAGCAAATTCCTGGTCCATTCTTGCTTCAAGTTCCGATTCTATCTCCTCTTCTAAGGAGCGAGAAATATCATCAACTGCCTTGGTGAAGGTTAAATCATACTTTTCACGCAGCCTGCTTTTCCTTTCAGAGAGTTTTTCTGCATAACTAGATTCTAGTTGCTTTTCTACCTCTCCCCTGAGCTGTTCCCTTCTCCTTGCAACCGCCATTTCTATGTCTTGGCGCATTCTATCCTCAAGTTCTTTTGTTTCCGATGATAATCGCGACTCCAATTCCGATTGAATTGATGCTGCAATGTCTTCTTCTAGTCTCAGACTGCGTCTTTCATACTCGGCTCTCATCGTAGCTTCTCTTTGCTTTAATCTCAACTTGAGTTGTTGTTCTAGTCTGGTACGAATCCCACGTCGTAAAGATTCTTCTCTTTCAGCAAGTTTTTGGGTTTGAATTTCTTCGAGTTTTTCTACTTCTTTCGACTCTAATTCTCCGAACCTACTTTCCATTTCTTTTTGAATGGTCATTTCCAATTCGCGAATTTTTCTCTGCAATGACTGACTAAATTCAATTTCTAATCGTTCTTTTTGAAATGACAGACGTTTTCTATGTTCGTCAGATAATTGAGATTCTAGTTGGGATATTACTGAGGTTCTGTGTGCCTCTATCTTTCGACTCTGTTCTACTTCAAGAGATTCTTTGAGACTCGAAATTTCTCTTTCCAAGCGCATCTCATGCATTTCTCTCAATCTTATCTCTTCACGAGTCAATACTTCTGATTCCAGTTTTGATAACTCGTCTTCCATTTGTCCCCTCAGTTCGGCCTCAAATGCATTCAAAGTCAATTCGTGCTGCCTTGAAATGTCTGCAGCCATATTATCCTGCATAAGTGATATTCTCTCTGCTAATGCCTCACGGCGTAGATTACTTTCTCTGCGTAATTTTGCGCGAAGTTTTTCCTCTTCGCGGAATCTGGAACTTTGCATCAATGTTTGATCTAATGATGGGGAGGGTGTAGATGTAAATTGAGCACGCAGCGTAGACAGGTCTGTTTGGCCGGCTGAGCTGCTTCGTCTCAACCCTATTTTCCCTCTTGACTTGCTATCGCTAGCACTCATAATACTCCCATCCGATAACCAATGGCTTTCTCATGATAGATAAGGAGCGCGATAAACAACCCTCTTCGCGAACCGATTTATACGACCATTGGCATTTGCCAAATCTACTACTCATCTGACTGATTCTCATCCACTACTAACTTAGGGCCAAGTAGAATATACAGACAGACAAGAAGCAGCGAAACGCCAAACAAGAACATTGTGAAAGACGTCCCTGACAAATCAATAGCTGCGTCCTCTTTCTGGGTCAAAACCATCGCATGAAGAATTGCAAATAATAGTGAAGTTAACTGAACTATACTTAATTTCATGGCTACGCCAGATTTTAGTTTAGACATTCTGCGGTCAGAAATCATCAGGCCGCCACTGATTAACATGATTGGTAAAATTATGAAATCAAGGTAGGGGTGTTCACCAACACCAAAACACAGATTGCATCCCCATGTCGATAAATCAGGCCCGTATCCTGAAGAAGGTTGCAACCAAATCAAACCTGCAGCAGAGATGATTAACATGGCGTTTGCTGGTGATGATAATCCGTAAAAATAGGGAACATAACCTCCCTCATCGTGCTGAAATCTTGCCAACCGGAGCATACCGCAAGCGATCATCCAACTACAAGCTAATGCCAAACTAACTGTCCAAATTGGGGTTGCTTCTCCCCAGCGTCCAAACATTGCAAATATCATCAATGCTGGAGCAACGCAGAATGAAATACAATCTGACATTATGTCAAGAGAGCCGCCTAGTAGTTGCTTCCTTGAATATTTCCTAGCAATCGGCCCATCTATTATGTCACCTATTACAGAAAGAAGAATGCAAAGCATCGCTGCCCAGATATAATCGGTTAGAACACCTCCTTCAGTGTAAGGTTTAGACATGTCATCCACTGCTAATAGAAGGAAAAATACCGCCAATGTTCCGAGCAGACCATTTACAATCGTAATGTAGTCTGCAATTCCCATCATCCTGTAAGTTGTCTTCAATTAATCCCCTCAAAATGATACTTTGAACTGCACGTCACATGCAGGGCAATCAATCTCTCTCACACCTGGTCGCTTATTCATTCGCAACTTACGATTACATGAAGGACAAATTATCTCGGCTTTAGGCCTATTTGGTTTCAAAACAAAGTGCTCACTGCATGAAGAGCATTGGAGGTTTGCAGGCCTTTTGTCGACTCCAGCAATCAAAACTTTACTACAAGATGGACAGCTGATTTTCTCCTCCCGCCACTTCTTTCTGGTTCCCTCGTGCTCTACCTTAACATCGACATTGCACATCTCACATGTGATAATGCCGAGTCCGTTTGGAAGCAAGTGGTCACATTTTGGACAGGTAAGATCCGGGGCAGGAATCCTTGATTCCACTCCTGGGCTGGTTTCTTCATCCGACATATTATACCCACATCGTGTTTATTTTTGAGAGATTACGTTGTTCAATTTCTTCGTCCCGTAATTTCAAGAGTCTGGAGTGTCGCAGAGTCGAGATTAATCTCAGAGCCTGTGAGTTCTGCCAGTTCCCTTAGCATTGTCCTTGCTGCTGCTTGTACTCTAGGATTGGAGAGATCTATGGAGCCGAGAGAATTTTGGCTAGAGGCCCCGCTACCGTCGCTTGGGAGTGGAACTCTATCTATTACACACCACCATCTAGTCCTCCCTTGATCGCGATGGTTCATAACCAAGCCCAAAGATTCAAGCTTTCTTAGATGATGATATAGATTGTAACGATCTACTCCAACGATTTTTTGAAGTTGGACAGTTGTATATTCATCTGCTTCTAATAGGGCGACGTAAAGTGCTCTTCGTGTAGGATGCATTAGAGAAGTGCTGACCGGGTCTGCGTGGATTCTCGCCATCAGTGTTCACCGTTGGTAGGCCCTTGGCGCCATGAGGCTTGAAGGTAGCGTTGGAAAACCAACACTAAATCGAGTCATAAAGTGACTTAAATGATTCAATAGTTCCTTTCCATATTGAGGTAAAGGTGTCTATAATCAGTTTTAGCGTCCCACCTGTACCAGACAAACGGGCACCGTTTATGATGACACCAATGACACTTAATTCATGAACTAACACACCAAAGGCTAGACTGTTATTGAGATCTGCTAGAACTAAATAAACAAGGAAGATTGTTATCGCTACAGAGTAACCTATATTCCATACTAGGATTGCTTGAGTTCTTCTGGCTAAAGTGACCAACTCTGATATTAGTCTAGGGTCATCTCCTGGAATAAGAACATCTGCAGCCTCAAGGTTTGCGGATTCACCAGTTCCTATTGCAATTCCAACATCGGCAGCGGCCATTGCAGCAGCATCATTGAAACCATCTCCTACCATCATTGTGATGTGAGTCTTAGACCTATTTTCAACCCATCTGACTTTATTCTCAGGCGTCATTCCTCCCTTTGCAGCATTCTTAGGAACCCCAATCCGCCTAGCAATTTTAGTAACTGATTCCTGATTATCTCCAGATAGAATTTCCACGTTAACACCGTTTGCGTGAAGCGATTTTATCAGTTCATCTGTACCGTCCCTGAGATCGTCATGTACAAACGTGAATAACGCTACTTGCTTTCCGTCTTTCATTAAGAGGCTCGCTCCATGTCCTTTGCTCAATGCATCTTCTAACTCAGTTAGTAGTTTACCTGATACTTGTGATGTTTCAGCCCTAGTGAAGGAAACCTCCGAACCTTTCATTTTTGCAAACACTCCATTCTCGGTATCACTGTGCTCAGTCAAATCTTTGGGAGTGATAGACTCCTCTTGTGCGAGTCGTAAAACCGCCTCAGCATAGGGATGGTTGGATGAGGATTCAAGGCCTGCAGCTATGGCAATCGCTGTTTCCCTGCGTCTACCTTTTGCGAGGGCGATAGTGCCCAGAATAGGTTTACCTGAGGTCAAGGTTCCTGTTTTATCCAGAAGAACTAGATTTACCTTAGATAATGCTTCCATGACATCTCCTCCCCTTGCTATTGCTCCTGATTTTGAAGCTAATGAAAGGCTGGCAGCATGAGGTACTGGCGTAGCGAGTAACAGGGCGCATGGACAAGCCACAACCCACAATAACAGTACTATTTTCCAATCAGCGCCGGGAATCAAAAGCCATGCAAATACTGCACCTATCAAAACGACTGGTACCCATAGGGCGGTGAAGTTTTCTAAGACTCCTTGTAGTCTCGTCGGTACATCCTTGTAAGTGTGAACCTTGTCAATCAATCCTGACAATCTAGTATCTTCGCCAACTGCAGTAACCTCGATTGTTACAGGCCCCCTTGCAAGCGTTAATCCGGCTTGTAGTTCATCTCCAGGCTTAACATCAACAGGAACCGACTCCCCAGTCAATGGCGCTTTATTTACCGAGCCTGCTCCAGAAATAATATTACCATCTGCGGGTATTAACTCACCGCTCCTTATCTCAAGATGATCCCCTCTCATCACCAGCCCAATCGGTATCTCCTCTACTTCCGATTTGTTATTTGCTAACGGAGCCATCGTATTTGGTTCTGAAAGTAATGATATTGATCCCATTGAAAACTTATCCAGTTTTGTTTTTGGAACCCTTCTTGCAGTTCGAGGCAACCTGTCCAAGCCACCCTGCATTGCTTTTCTAGCGGTGACTAAAGCCTCGTTTTCCATGTGTTCGGTCCACGCTACTAAAATCAATACCATCAATGCCTCTTCCCACGCTTGCAAATATGAAGCACCAATTACAGCAAGGGACGTGAGAACTTGAAAACCAAACTGGTTATTATTCACAGAAGCCCAAGCTTTAGAAAACATCTTGACACCTCCCAACAAGACGCCAGAAATTCCTATGGCACCTATTATCCAGGGGTTGTCAGTAACTAGGTATTTCGTTAGCAGTAAAATTACTAACATCACGAAAGCGATACCTGAACCAATCATGCGCCATTGGCCAGATGTGACGGTGTTAATTTTCTCGGGAATTAGATTGAAATCACTCCCAACTACATCCTTCAAGGATTCGTCCATTGCAATTTGCAATTCAGTGTTAAGATTGGGTACCAACTGAAGCTTTAGGTTTCCTTCTCTATCAACGTCGCAATCAAGGACACCTGGTTGGCGCCTGAATATGCGGGGGAGAGCCTTGACTGGCACAGAATGTCGCGCTGCAATTGAGCTTGATTTTACTCCAGAAATCTGCATAAATGGTATGTCTGGAGGATTACCGAGCGAGCGCAAAACAGCCGATGCCTCCGAGATGTGACCCTTTTCAAAATCAATGTCGATTGTAACAGTGCCATCGGTTGCACTTACCAGTGAGGTTGTTACTTGGTCTAGGCGGTTTAGAGCACTCATTGCTTCTGAGGCACAGTGAGGACAATCCATATCTTGAATTGGCCAAGATATGCTTTGGTTGCCCCCGTATTCTCCTACAACAAGCATATCCATTGATTCTGTGTCATCTGGAACAATACTGTCTGACAAAGGCTTGAGATTTTTTGAAAGCAACTTACGAGGAGTCCTTTGTTTGACTTCTAGCTTTTCAGAAGAGGTGTCCTCCAAGGACAGGAATTCCTCGCTATCATCCGTCACGCCTCGGGCTGAGAGAGCATACCTCAATAAGCCTCCCATCGCAAGCGTATTGAATTAAATCTGCTAGGGTGCACCATGCAATGGATACCCGATGACTGGAAACCTGAGGCCGTTGCGGTTGATATCGATGGCACAATCACAGATTATGAGAAGAAACTACACCTAGGGGCTATTGAATCCCTCCGCAAGCTAGAAGAGGCGGGGATACCGGTTATTCTTGCAACTGGTAATGTGAGAGCAATCACTTACGGATTGTCTAGATTTATTGGCACCAGTGGACCATTGGTTTGCGAAAATGGGGGCGTAGTTTGGCACCCTGATTGGCATAAGCCTATTGTGCGGGCCGATGGGGCTAGAGCAAGAAGATGTGCGCAAGATATGGCTTTAGATCTTGACATCCACCCCGAGGGAATAACAACGAATGCTTGGCGAGAATCAGAATGGTGCTTATTCAAAGATGAAGACCTTGATGCGGTAAATAACTGGGTCTCTAATTCGGGATACTCCGACCTTGCAGTTGTCAAAACCGGATTCGCAATTCACTTGATGGAGCCACATCTCTCCAAAGGAGAGGGGCTCAAAGTCGCTCTTGAAAAAATGGGCATATCCCCCGAGAATGTTTTGGCTGTTGGTGATGCACCAAACGATATTCCGATGTTTGAATTAGTCGGACAATCTGTAGCGGTTGGCGGATGTTTTGATTCCCTTGCCGAGGTGGCAAGCGTCGTATCACCCCATCCACATGGTGATACTTTCAAGCCGCTTGTCGACGCAATTCTATCCTGAACTGATTTATTCATCTCGAGATTGTCTATTTTAGTGGAGTGCCGGAGGTAGGATTTGAACCTACGAAGCATTTCGCAGCGCATCTTGAGTGCGCCCCCTTTGACCACTCGGGTACTCCGGCTTAGGCTTAGCGCAGAGTTCATCAAACATCATTCTTCCTCATCAAAATAATCGAAATTATTTCTTCTAGAATTAGCCATGTACAACAAAATTACTGCGATGAATATTGACAAGAATGACAGACCATAGAGTGTTGCTTGGGATTCTGAAGAATCATCATTTCTCTCTTTTACACTTGAAATTGGGACGATAACCGATTCGTCATCGTCCAGTTGAATGTACAACCCGAGATCTCCTTCTCTCCAGGCTTCTATCTCAAAAGTGTGCTTATATCCTGCACCTGCAAGTAGTGTAAAATTGATGTTTTCTGAAATTTCTCCGTCTGCATCTCTCAATGTGACATTAGAATAACCACCTAGTANGCCTACNTTTTCGAGTGTACATTCGATGGATATTATNTCTCCAACTTCTGGCCTGTATGGTGTTGTAACTAATTCGGTTATCTCAGGCTCGTATGCAATCCACCTAACGATCGTATCTATTGGGTTTACAGCGCTTGTTCCATTACCAACAACAGGCCTCCCAGATGCATCTTTACCATCAAACCATATCATGATAGAATCTCCTTTTTGCAGATCTTCAGTGGTATTGAGATTTACTAATTCTGAGTATAGATTTGATCTTACACTTTGAAATTCTACGGGAATTGAAGCACTTCCTTGGGAATTTTCTATCAATCTACCCTGACGAACATAGTTCCAATACATCATCAATGGCTCAGTGCTTAATCCATGAGCATCAATCATTGTCACTTGGACCTGAACCTGNCTTAATTCATTGGAATCGACGGTTACAAGATGTCCGCCAGAAACGATAATTGTTGGTGAAGAGTCGTCGATAACGAAATCTACACTATCGCCTGAAGTAGTATGATTGTACACTGATTCTAGATTTACTAGTAACTTTATTTGTGTGCCGTAGTATGCTGAATCGAATACTATTCTGTTTGTAGAAGTGCCGTCGCTATTGAAAGAGTTCGAACCTCTTGATGATGCATTATTACCAATCAGTTCGATTTGATATTGTGTGCTAAACGGGAGGTTGTGAGCTTCAATATCATGACCAAGATGGTATGCTGTCACGTCAACATCAACAATATCTTGGGCATGAATGTATGCGATTTTGTCGATAAAATCACCTAATGGAGCAATTCTATCTTGAACATGGTCTACTCTCAATTCAATTCCGCTATGTATAGACCAACTGAANAGACTAATAGAAGTAAAAAGAGCGTCNAGCGGCGCATTTTCGTCCCACAGTGCTAATGAAGGAATATTTGTGATGCCTNCCATTTCTTCATCAAGGTCCCACCGAAGTTCGAAATTAAAGTATACATCCCAGGTGTTAGTTTGCCATCTTTGAACAGTTTCAACTCTTGGTGGTTTGATAAAACAGCCAACATCGTGCTCTACTTCGTCACTCCACGGAGTCCAATCTATGTGGCACATTTCTAGATCTTTTGACAGCACAACGCGCATCATATCAATAGAGTCAAGTCCATTCTCATCAGACACAGTGAAATTGAACGTATGCGTATTACCNGGAAGCAAAGATTCGCCAATCCGGTCAAGACTGATTGATTCACCCCCAATCCAAGTCGAATATCTTGGTTGTACGTGAATTCTAGCGTAGGGTTCTTCCTCACTGCCACCGCCTAACAATGCATTCCCTGCTAAATCCGAGCCTTCAAAATAGACATCAAGCCAACCAACTTCTTGGTTAGCGAGAGGGACACTNTTTTCATTTATCAACGGTAAGTNGATTACTGCTTCAGTAGCACCTACTGGTGTAAGAAATTCCAATGATTCCCACGATCTTCCACTACGATTATAGTACATCGTCATCTTCTCTGGCAGACCATTATCGTCATTCAGGTGCACAATTAGTGGTATATCCTGACCAGGATGCCACACGTGACCGTCTGCTGGCTGGTTTCCACCCGGAGCATCGATTTGTAAGGAGATTACNTCNGAATTTACAACATCTAGCAAAAATTGAATTTTCTGATATTCCGATGTAGCATCTAATGCTGTAGACGATTGCGAATCACCTATGTCTACTAAACGTGCATGCAGTTCCACTTCCGAACCACTGAGTGATGCTGATTCCGGAGTAATTATCGATGTGTTGAATTCTCCGATTGAGTCAAACCCAGTTGAAACACTACTCAGTAACTGTCCTTCAACAAGCAAGTCCACGATTACACCTGCCTCTTCAGGCAATGGATGTACTCCGTAAAGGCCCGAATATCTAACCTCACCAGAGATGATTAATTCCTTACCTCCCATGACATTCAATGGCCATAAAGGATTAGAGAAATCATGAAGAGGGCGATTGTCTGACCATGCTTTCAGTTCAACTATTTCCAAGTCATTAGTCGAAGCTGCATACTGTGCAGAACCACTAATGCCCATAACTGGACCCAATCTTATTCCATCGATATTTGTTGCAGACGAGAACCAATATAGCCTAGGATTATCATCTAACATCCATTTTCCTGTCAAAGACCATGTGACATTCTCTCCATCCCATGTACAATTATTTGAGTCTAGTTCGATAACTCCAGCCCCNGTATTTTGAATAAAACGTCCACCAGATTCTAGATTGTCAACAGTAATTGTAACAATGGAATCCTCTACACTTTGGCTGGTAGAAATATCCAGTGAGACGTAATCAAGAGAAGAAGTGTTTGCCATTATCACGTGGTTTGAGGTTGCAATTTGTGTTAATCCCGGTCTAAAGGTTCGTTGCGGCAATGATATCCAAGTGTCAACAATCGATTTTTCATGCTCTATTTCACCGTCAAAGATAATTCCGCCCCTTTCGGCAGAAATTTTCACAGGTAGAGTTGATGTCAAATCATTATTCTCGACAAATAATTCATGTAGGGATGAGTTTATGGTGATTGAATGACTAAAACCCGAAATATAATTCAGAGATAATAGCTTCATGCTAGTTGGGCCTGTTGTGCTAAATTCAAACTCGTACTTTGCCATGTAGTGTGAAAATCCAGATTGATTAATCCAGATGTATTCCTCAGTTACTTGCTTTGACAGCGAGCCATTGCTTTGATAATTAATTCCACCAACGTAACAATCTGTTGGGACTCCGCAATTCCATGCCTGCATCGATAAATTTCTAGCTGGGAGAATAAATGAAAACTTTACAGATTGAGAGAAATTTGCAGTAAATCCTGTATTTGTAACAGGTGTAGATTCTACGCCATCAATTTCTAACGAATATATCTCATTAGTGTAGTGGAAAGAATCGTTCCATTTCCAATCGATTATACCGTCAGCACCCAAGTCTATCGAAGGTGACACTGGAGCAAGAAGGGTTAGTGGTTCGATTTTTATCCAATCAAATACCTCACCCGGTTCTATCTTGATATCAATACTCGTAGCCTGTGCCGGAGAAAAGCTATTTTCCAATACCTTGCCACATTCTTTCTCATCCATAATAGCCCCTTGAGCACCGATTGGCAAAGTACCATATGCAAGAACCGGTATTCGATTAGTGATTGAATTCATCTGGGCAGATATGTTACCCTCACAGTCTAACAAAACGTCGCCATAAGGTCTCCAATTCGGTATTGGAATTGGAATCAAATAATCGTTAGTAGATTGTGTAATCAAACTGGAATTGGAAATCCAAGCAGGTAAATTTGGATCGAATCTTTCTAAAATTTGTAAATTAAAGTACTCCGTAATACCGTGATGTAAGATTTTGATTCTAGGGGTTATTGTCTCATTTTCAGTAAACAGTTTTACCCTGAATTTTATTTGACTATGCTCCCAAGAAGCCACGTTTATGTCAAACGGAAGGCTCATATTTTCGTGATTTTCTAAAATTTTATTTGAAGGGTCTAGAACATCAACGAGAACGTTCGTATCGTGCGGCATATCGTAAAGAGATGTCAATCTAGCCCATCCAGCATCATCGGCTTCGATTAATGGGCTAATCCAGGTACCATTTGACTGGAACCTATCAATAACTATACCAGCATCATCGATATACCAGCCATCCTCTTCGATGTAAGTGTCGGTAAAGAATGAGAATCTTATCCTTACTTCATGTCCCGAGAGGTGCGAGATGTCCCCACTAACCCTTGTAAATGTATGATTTACATTTGTGGTTCCACAACCATTTGCTACTCTTGAACCGTCAAATATTCCCAATTGATAGAATGGCGAATTTGGGTTAACTGTCGATGTACGATCGTAAAAACCAGTTATGTTGTCTCCAAAGTGCTGCCAAGTAATACCATCATCAATTGAGGTAAATATTGACCCCCCGTCCCAGTCTGTCTCGGTACAAATCCAGTGTTTAAAGCTCAACCTTGCAGTAGAGTCTTGTGGTATTCGATATACTGGAGATACAAGATGAGTGTATACATGTTGAGTGTATTTCCCATCTAGATTAATCCCCATTCCATTGAACCCGCTCGGCCATTGTGTCGAATTCGGACCATATCCATTGACATTTGAAATGACTCCGCGTTCCCATGTGCTTGAACCTCTCTCATGATCTACCCTCCAGCCTTGGGGTAGGTTTTGAATTTCTTCGAAAGAATCCTCAGCACTCCAGGGTCCATTGAAACCATCCCATTCGATATGTTGCCAATCATTAGGATATCCTGAGACATTCTGCAAAAATTGGCTTGAAGAATCTGTAAAATTGGCTAATAATCTATTTTGCATATTCTGTGTTCCAACACCGGAGAGTACTCTAATGTCATCGACCATTATCCCCTCCCAACCATCGATTGCAGAACCTCCCTGATTTACTGTATTGTCTGTAGTAACCCGGAATTTTAACAGAGTATTGGAAGCATTAGGATTACTTGATGCTCCTGCAGGGAACGGGTGTTGAATCTCTCTCCAACCGTATGACTGCTGATTATACGTCGTCCCTCCACTCAAAATCCCATGAGCTGGGACCCCCGGTAAAGCGCTCATTATTGTCCAACTTGTGCCATTATCCTGAGAAATCATAATGACAAGATTATCATAATTACCCCCTTGCATATCCCAATTTGCTTGGTAGATTAATTCCAGAGGTGAACCAAGTCCTGAAAGATTTACCGGAATTATAAGTGTACCATCTGCATTAGATGAATATCCGCCGCTTGAATTTCCATGAAACCAGGCTGCTAATGGATCGCCCTGGTTTGATAAGTTGAAAGAATCGATGAACATTCCTTCTGTGATTATAGATTGGTTGGATTTGCTGACTAAAAACCTGAAACCAATGCTACTTGCATTCTGAACAAACGAATCAAGGGAATAACTCTCTGAGACCCAGTCGGTCGTATTTCCCGTCCAATTATCAAGCAATTGCCAATTACTGCCCAAGTCAACAGAATATTGTAACTCTGCAATATCGTATAAATCAAATGAATTCCAGCGATCAAATGTTAGGTTGAAGTGCCTAACTACATTGGGTATCTGCCAGAATTCTGACCTCATATAACCTGAGTTTCCAGGAGCAATGGAACCGTTATTTCCTGCGACGTAGTTACCAGATGTTGCATTTTCAGGACCGTATGAAACTGCTGTCAGATTTACTGGTTGCCAAATCATATCTCCCTCAAGCGACCATGAAGCGAATTGAGTTGCAATTGTTTCGAAATCTGTCATCTCACCATACGTTGAATTTGTTGCAAGTGTAAGGTCACCATTCGCAGTCATGAAAGACGTGCCATGTGTCTCACCCTGAGAAAATCCAAAGACCGCATCATTAGACCAAAAGGTACCATTATCTCTTGCATCGATCCACTTTGGCTCTACAGAAAATTCGGACGAGGAGATTGTTGAATTTGTGGGTATTGTGAATCCGTTATAGGTGGAATTTGAAGGTTCAAATCCAGCGTCATCAGGAGAGAAAGTAGGACCCTGCCAGACTGCTACATCTGCTGCTGCCCACGGAGATAGCAGCATCAGAACAACAAGTGCGAAGGCTTGCTTTATGCGTTCCACCAGTACAAACTGTGCAGTAGAGGGTTTGAAACTTCGTTTTTTTTGAGCACCTTTGTCGCTGAAGGGTTGATAGGGGGCCCGCGCCACGCAGAGATGCATGGCAGAGCGGACTTTACTCAATCCGTCTCAAGCCAAAGAGGTCGAGGAGCAGTTATTTTCAACTCTCAGACAACAAGTGGGTCGTAGTGTACCAATGCCGTTACCGAGGGGAGACTTTTGGAAGAAAGTAAGCCAATTGCTTGATACGGTTGAAATGGAAATCCACGAAGTATACAAGACGGTTGGCCCGTCACTTAAGATGCAAACTTTACAGAAACGTCAAGCTAACATTCGAAGAACCGCATCTGAACTAGCTCGAAAAAGAATGGTCGCTTTGATGCAGCATTCAGCAAGCATGGCTCTAAGGACAGAGGGCGGCTCACAAGGCCAAGATTTAGCAGCGATGGATTGGTCACGTCATGACCCCGCTGAGAGAGAGTTCTACGCCAATGCAACTGAGCAACTTAACAAATTCAAACAAGCAGTCAATTGGAATAACATGCAAATGGGAATAGCCTCAGAAGAGCTAAATGATGATCTTAGAATGGCTCCGGGAACAACTCAACTCGATTCGTTCGTTCCCGGAACTGGTGGCCTAACCGGACAAGGCCCTCCTAAAATTGCAATAGAAGAAAACAATGCTCCCCTTGAAGAATACCACGAAGACGAAGAGGAGCACCTGGCTAAATCGGAAGAGTTCCCAGAGTTGGCTGGGAAGCAACCGATTGAGGAAATTCCAACACACGAACCTTCCACGGGAGAGAGTCATGCGGCAGCAATGGAATTAGCACCTTCAAAGAAAAAGGAGGAGATGGATTTTGATGCGTGGGCGAATGTTGATGCCGCTTCATCAGAAGTTGAGGAGCCGCTTAATGAAGAAGAATTAGATATCGAAGAAGGGAACCTTCTCCGGATAAGAATTCTGGAATCACTTGATGAACCAATCATAACCATTGATGGTGAAATTACGCTGGGTATCGGCGATGTTCTATTCCTCGATGAAATGACTGCTAACTATTTGGTAGAATCAGGTGTTGCCGAAATCGCGACTCTGTAAACATACATATGAGTAGACAGTAAAACTTTGGAGAGGCTGCTGTAGTAGCAGCTCTTACAGTCTATCATACATCTTTGGTAATTCAAAAACCAAGG